>JAFPUX010000502.1 GCA_017413145.1 Kiritimatiellia bacterium
GCGACCGCCTCCCCGGACGACGCCGCGCCCGGCGCCTCGCCCGCCCCCGCCCCCGGCGCGCGCTACCTCGGCGTCGAAGACGAAATCACTGTCGATTCCGAAATCGACGACGGAGCCTGCAAGAGCCTCGACATCCTCGAATACGGCGTGCTCGGCCTGCACGACTTCGCCGACGGCGAAACGCACGAGCTCGCGCTCGAGGTCGAAGGCGAAGGCGAGGACGCGGTCGCGAAGCTCCCGGACGGCTACTCCGTCGCGGTCCGCAACCAAAACACCGGAGAGCTCGAATGGATGAACTTGCGCGTGCCGACCTTCCGCTGCCCCTACTTCGAAGAAGAAGAAGAAGAACCGGCCGAGGAAGACCCCTTCTGCGGCAACGCCGTCAACGGCCGCCCCGGCTACGACGACGACACGAACCCCCTCGACCGCTAGCCCATGCCCACGCCGCCCCCAAACGCACCCTGCCAACGCGCGCGCGAAGAAAAGCGCGCCGAAGAGCGCGACGACACGAACCCCCTCGACCGCGTGCCCGAGCAGCTCGAGAGCGGCGGCGCCAAGCCCTGGTGGGAAGAGCACCCGGACCGCGACGGAAACCCCCTCGACCGCTTCGTCGGCGTCGGCGGCTACGGCGACGGCCCCGGCGGCGGCCCGGGCGACGGCTCCGGCATGCAGCGCGAAGACGACTGGGGCGAGGACGACGACGACCACAACCCCCTCGATTCCGACCGCTGCACCCCCGACGGCGCGGGCGTCTCGAACCCCGACGAACTCGCCTACCTCAGCGCGTGGGAGCGCGAGCACCTCACCGCCGAACAGAAACGGACCACCATCACGCAGCGCCGCGGCTACCGCACGAGCGGCGGCGCGTTCATCCGGAACCCGAACTACAAGCCCTACGACTACCCCGACAATCCATGAGCGAATCATCCTCCCTCTTCAATCCCTCGACCATCACGCGCTACGTCGCCAAAGGCCTGTGTGACGCCCCGCAGGGCCGCGACGGCGTTTCCGCGCTCGCCCGCAGCGCCTACGCCGCGCTCCTCGCGGCCGGGTGGGTGCGCGACGACTCCGCCCCTGTCGTCCCGATCCACAACGCCGAGCAGTCGGAGCCGTCCGGCGACGCATTCAAGGCCGTCTACGGCGCCGTCGTGGACGCCGAGACGCAGGTGGGCGTCACGGAGATGAGCGCCGCCGGCGCGGCGCTCTACACGCTCGAAATGCCGGAAGACGCCTACGCCGGCGACACCGACTGCTACGCCGTTTCGCTGCGCTGCACCGTCGTCGGCGACCGCTACCTCGACGCCGGCGCCAGCGTGCTCGCCGTCTTTTCCGACGACTCCGAACCGCCGCTTCTCTCCTCGCTGCTCGGCCCCGGAGAGTACGACGCGCGCAGCGCCGTCGTCTGCGCCACCTCCGACCAGATCGGCGCGGACGGCCTCGCGCTCGCCGTCCCGCAGCGCGTGCCGGAAACCGAAAGCGCCAGCGTCGAATTCGCCGCGGACGTCCGCGTGAAGCGCTATCTCCACGTCGCGCTCGTGCTCGAAGACTACTTCTCGCACCGCAACGCCTGGATCGAAGGCGGCGCGATGATTTCGCCCGAAAGCTTCGTCGTCGCCTTCTCCCGAAACGTCCTCGTGCCGCGCATCGCCGAGCCCCTCGACCTCGGCAAGGACGAAGTGCAGCACGTCTACCACACCGCCCGCGCCGACGGAACCTTTTTCCGCGCCTGGCCCGAGCGCGAAGTGGACGGCGCGACGCCGAGCTACCCCGAGAACAGCTCGGAATACCAGGCCGAAGCCGCCCGGCGCCATTTGTCCGTCCTCCTGCAAGGCTGGAACTACGCCACGCGCGGCGAACCCTACACGTACGGATTCCTGCAAAACTTCCTCTACCCCGGCATCTACTGGGATTCCTACGCCGCCGCCTTCGCCATGCGCTCCGGCGTCGTGCCCGCCGGCGCCTACGGCGCGCTCTCGCTCGACACGTCCGGCCGCAACTGGTGGCAGGACGACCGCGACCCGTCGAACGCGACCGTCCCCTGCGCCTGCCGGCTCTCCCTGTTCGCCTTCGTCGGCGCGACCTGCGCCGACGCGCTCGAAGGATGGCATGGCCCCGGCATCGCCGATGTCCTTTCGGCCGACATGCTGCGCGGCGAAGCCAAGACGATCAAAATCGGCGCGCTCGCGTACAAACGCCATGCGATCCTCGACCTCGCCGCCGGCGACTCGATTCCGCAAACGATCCCGCTGGACGAACCCCTCAAAATCACGGGCCCCGGACCGGGCCTCTGCACCGTCTTCGCCGTGCTCCTGCCCTGCGGATTCGGCGGCGCCTTCTACACGCACGTCCTCGAAGCCGAATTCGAATCGTACGGCTCCGCGACGATCGAAGGCGAATTTTCCGAAATGATCCTCGAAAATTTCGGCGACCTCCGCGGCCTTTCCACGGCCGCGCAAATCACGGCGAAATTCGCGAACGCGACGCTTCGCCCGGACGGCCCTTGGATGCCGGAAATCGAGCGCGACGTCCACGTCACGCGCATCAACGACACGGCAGCGAACCTGAGCGAGGCAAAACGCGTCGAACGCAGCGCGTACAAGTTCAAAGCCGTACCCTCGAGCGAAGCCAATCGCACGGCCACGTCGGCGGCCCCCTGCAGCTGGACGCTCGGAGATTTCGTCGAAACGGAAAGCGGAAGCGGCATTTGGCGCGCCCCCCTGACGATCTCCGGCCTCACCGTCAAAAACGGCCCCTGCGCGACACAGACCACGAGCGCGCGCGTCACGATCACCGGTTATCGCGGCTACTTCCTGCAATCCTTCTCCATCTCGCCGAGCCTCCGCCTCGCCACCGTGCCGGCCATGACGCTCGTCGTGGACACCGCCACCGGAAGCGCAACCGTCGAAATGGACGGCAAATTCATCTACACCGACCGAGACTATTACGAAATCCCGAAAACCCTCGGCGGCTTCCACGGCGACCAATACGAACTCCGCTTCGGCGAATGGTCCCTCCTCCGCTCCTAGCCCCCCAACCCCCTGACCTGCCATGGACTACGAAGACGACAAATACGACGAGAAATACGCGGCGCTGCGCAACCCCAACCGCCGATTCCGCCCCGGCGACGGCCTCCACGCTCCGAAGCTCGAAACCCCGCCGCCGCCGGTGCCCGTCGATCCCTTTACCCTCGCCCCCGCCGCGTCCGAAGCGCCGCCGCCGGTGCCGGGCGCGCCCGTCGCGCCGGGCGCGCGCCTGATCGAGCCGACGTGGCGAACGGAGGGGCAGCGCGCGCAGGACCCGCGCCCGCCGAAGGTGTATCTCCCGGAGAACTACACGCCCTACGAAATCCGGACGGACAAAGACGGCGTGCGCTCCGCGGCGATCGACGGCGGAGGCTTCGCCTACACGCACGGCGCGCCGCCCCCCGCGCCGCCGCAGCACGCCCCCCTCGAAGCGCTCTACGAACAGGGCAACCACTCCGCCAAGCGCTTCGACGACTTCTGGAACGGCCGCGCGGAGCCCATGAACCGGGAAGATCTCATGTACGAACGCATCTACGGCACGGAAGCGGCGCTGCGGCGCCAGGCGACGGGCCGCGGCCAGAACCCGACGCTTGCCCAAGTGCGCGGCGACGACGCCGCCGCCGAAGCGCAGCGCCAGCGCGTCTACGGCGAAGGCGGCTACCGCGAGCAGTACCTGCGGGGCCGCGCGTACGACAATAGCCTCTCCCCGGCGGAGCGCGAGGCGGCGCGGCAGGAACTCTCCGACCTCATGGAAATCCGCCGCATCAACCTCAGCGACCGC
>JAFPUX010000503.1 GCA_017413145.1 Kiritimatiellia bacterium
CCCCTCGGCTTTCCGCCGGGGGGCGTCTTTCGCGAAAGAAGACACCATCCGCGCGACCGGCGCCCCCGAACCGCCCGGCCCGCATCCAGCAGGGGAGACGAACCCGTGTTCATCATCAAGTTCAACAACATGGTCCGCAACAAGTGGCTGTGGGGCGCGTTCGCGCTGCTCGTGGCCGTCGCGTTCGGCGCTTCCGACATCTGGAGCAGCGCGTCGCGCAACTCCGGCGAAAGCGAGCGGATCGGCCTTCTCGGCGGCAAGGGCGTCGATCCCGTCCAGTTCGACGTGCTCGTTCGCATGCTCCGCCTGGAGCGCCGCGCGGAGGGGTCGGACGAGGAAATCCGCCCGCGCGAAGTCTGGGAGCTCGTCGCCGCGCTCCGCCGCGCCGAAGAGGCCGGCCTGCGCGTGCCGGACGCCATGATCGGCGCGGCCATCCGCAGCGATCCGTCCTTCCGCGACGAGTCGGGCGCGTTTTCCGCGGAGCGGTACCGGCAGCTCCTCGCGCAGGTGGACCTGACGCCCCAGCTCTACGAAGCCATCTACCGCGACCAGATCCTGCTCGGCCAGGTCCGCGCCGCGGTCGCCGCCGGCCCGTGGGTCGCCCCGAGCGTCCTGGAGGACCGCCTGCGCGGCTTCACCGACTCCTACACGCTCTGCACCGCGACGCTCTCCAACCGTTTCTCGGCGGCCTCCTCCGAGGTGACGCCCGAAGAGGTCCGCGCGTTCTACGATTCGCACCTGGCCGAATTCTCCGAGCCGGAAAAGCGCCAGGTCGCCTACGTGTCGTTCCGCGCCGCGGACTACGCGGACAAGGTCGGTTCGTTCGAGGCCGTGGCCGAGGGCGAGGAGGACCCCGTCCTGGACTACTACAACGACCACTACGAGGACTATCTCGACAAGAGCGACGAAAACGAGCCGAAGATGCGCCCGCTCGAGGAGGTCCGCGACGAGGTCGTGGCGGCCCTCTCCAAGGAGAAGGCGCGCGACCTGGCCTACCAGGCCGCCGGCGCGTTCGCCGACCGCTTCCTCGACCGCGACGCCCAGGGCCTCGTTCCCGCCGATTTCGCGCGCCTGGCCGCCGAGGACGGCTACACGGTCCGCACGACCCGCCTCTTCCGCGCCACCGGCGACTACCCGGTCAACTTCAAGGTCGCCCCCGATTTCGTCGCGCTCGCGTTCGATCTCGGCGGCGATTCGATGCAGGACCTCGTGGGCGATCCCGTGGGCGCCGGCGAGGAGGAGGCCTACGTCGAAATGCTCGTGACGAACGTGCCCGCGCACGTCGAGCCCTTCGAGGCCGTTTCGGAACGCGCCGAAACGCTCGCCAGGGCCGACAAGGCCGACCGCGCCTTCCAGGAGGCCGTGAACACCGCCCGCGAGGGCTTCGTCCGCGGCCTCGAAGAGGGCAAGGACTTCCGCGAACTGGCCGCGTCGCTCGGTCTCGAAGCCGGCACCAACGTCGTCTTCTCCGCGCTCGCCGCGGGGCAGGACGACGCGCCCGTGCCCGAACCCCGCCAGGTCGCGCGCCTGATGGTCCAGCTCGGCAAGGGCGACTTCTCCGGCGATTGCGTCTACGCCGGCGGCGGCGCGATGTTCTTCTACGTCGTCGACCGCCAGGCCGGCGACGCCAACGCGAGCGGCTTCGTCCGCATGCAGATGTCCCGCCAGATGGCCGAGGACGCCGGCGCGAACGTCTGGCGCGAGTGGCTCAAGGCCAACCTCGAGTCGATGTCGCCCGAGCCCGTCGAACCCTTCGACGGCGTTTCGGACGAAGCGGCGGAAGAAATCCCCGAAGACTAGCCCTCCGGCGATGGCGCGGAGCCGCATCCTCGTCGTCAAGCTGAGTTCGCTCGGCGACACGCTCCACGCGTTGCCGGCGGTCGCGGAAATCGCGAAGCGCCTCGACGCGGAGGTCGACTGGGCCGTCCAGCCCGCCTTCGCGCCGCTCGTGGAACGCTTCGCGTGCGTGACGCGCGTGGTGCGCGTGCCGCGGCCGTCCGAAACCCGCGCGTGGATGCGCGCCCTGCGCGCCCTGCACCGCGCGCCGCCCTACGACCTCGTGCTCGACATGCAGGGACTCCTCAAGAGCGCCCTCGTCGCCCGCGCCGCGCGCTCCCCGCGCCGCGTCGGTCCGTCGTTCGCCCGCGAGGGGTCGTCCCTCTTCTACACCGAAACGGCCGGCCCGCGGAACCGCGAGCGCCACGCCGTCGAGGAATGCCTCGACACCGTCCGCGCGCTCGGCTTCGAGCCGCCCGCCGAGCCCGCGTTCCCGCTCCGCGTGCCGGACGTCGATCCGGACGCCCTCGCGCCCGAGCTCGCCCCGCGCCCCGGGCCGCGCATCGCCGTCGCGCCGTTCTCGCGCTGGGCGACGAAGAACTGGCCCGCCGCGTCGTTCGCCGAGGCGATCCGCCTCCTCGCGGAGGAGCGCGGCGCGCGCC
>JAFPUX010000504.1 GCA_017413145.1 Kiritimatiellia bacterium
ATGCGCCGCGATAGGCGTAGAGGGGCGTTCCGGCCGTCTGGAGCATGGTCGCGTCCGAGGCGGGCAAGGTTGCAACGGTCCATCCGGAATCCTCCGCCCCGGCGGGAAGGGCGAAGAGCGCGGCGGCGGCCGCGAGGGCGATGGCGGCGGTTTTCCTGGCGATGCGGTTCATGGGACGTCTCCTTGTCTGGGATGGGATCGTCGTTCGTCGGATCGTTCCGGGGCCTTCGGTGGTGCCCGTGGCGATTCCGACGCACCTTATCATACCCTCGCACACCCGCAGGAGAATAGGTCTAAAACAGGCAAATACGGGTAAAACAGGAAAACCGCTTCCGCCCGAAAAACCTCACGCGAAGTTCGCGAAGTCCGCAAAGGAAACACCTTCGCGGACTTCGCGAACTTGGCGTGGGGAAAACATCCCGCGCCGTCCGCTTTACTTCACGATCCGGTAGACGTGCCGGGAGAATCCGTCGAAGGCGTCGGAGAAGACGCCGTTCTTCGCCTGGAGGGTGCGGTTCTCGTAGAGGACTTCGATCCTCGCGTTCTGCGGGATGTCGGACGGGAGCCGGAAGAAGACCTTCTTGTTCGGGTGCGGGTTGACGTTGGCCGTGTAGACGCGCCACTCGTCGCCGTGCTTGCGGGTGAGGCAGCGGATGTAGTTCTCGGTCTCGCTCGCGATGGCGCCGCCGCAGAGTTCGTCGGAGCAGAGGAAATCGACGTTGTCGAGGAGCTCGCGGTTGATGTCCACGAGCGCGTCGTAGCAGCAGCGCGAGGTCGGCAGGTTCACGAACCAGGAGAGTCCGGTCGCGCCGGCGGCGACGCAGCCCCAGCACTGCGCGACCTGCTCCTTGTAGGACGGAATGCGCGGATGGAGCGAGTTCTCGCTCTCCATGAAGTACCAGCACGGCTTGCCGGGCGCGATGGAGCGGAGGACGTCGACCTTCGAGACGACCATGTCGAGCGTCGTGCCGTCGGTGGTGAGGTAGTAGTCCACCATCAGGATGTCGGTCGGCAGCCCCGCGAAGCGGCCGGAGATGCCGAGCCAGCAGTTGTTCATCTGCACGGGGTTGTAGGGGAAGAGCGCCTTCGTCCGCTTCATGAAGGCCTTGCAGTCCTCCGCCTTGCGGTACTCCGGTTCGTCGAGGACGAGCCAGTTGATCACGTTCTCGCTGTCGAGCATGCCGTACATCTTCTGGCGCGACCAGTCGGTCACGGAGTTGTCCTCCCAGCGCCGGATCTCGCCCACGTCGTCGAGCGTCTGGCCCTCGCCGGTCCAGATCGTGAACTTCATGCCCTTCGTCGCCGCGTAGGCGAGGGTCTTTCGGTTCATCTCGATGTCGCGGACGTTGAGGTTGTTCTGGAGGTTGAGGTACTTGAACCCGGCGTCGGCGAGGATGTCGACCGGCAGCGAGGTGCCGTCGTCCTTCGGGCCGTTCTCGCGGCCGATGAGGCACGGCGAGCTCATGAAGACGGGCTCGCCGTCGTGGACGAGCGTGCGGGACCACCGGTTGATCTGCGTGGCGCCCTTCTTGAAGGGAAGCTTCCGGACCTCGGCGGTCCAGTCGCGGCCGAGCGCCTTGAACGCGACGGGATGGGTGCCGGCTGGCAGCTTCGAGATGTCGACGGCGGTCTGCGCGAAGCCGCCTTTGCCGTCCCAGACGCGGAAGCCGGCCTCCTTCTCGTCCATGTAGAAGTCGTAATGCCCGAGGACGAGCCCGCCCTCCGGGACCTCGTAGCCGCACAGCGCGTTCTCGGCGGGCGAGAGCGGCTCCGTGCGCTCGGGCTTCGCGTGCGGGGTGGGCTTGCCGATCGAGAAGTTCTCCGCGTCGCCCGCCCGCGGGACGTAGTCCGTCGCGTAGGTCTTCGCGGGGTCGAAGCCGCCCTCCGGCGGGTCGACGATCTCGAGCTGGAGGTCGTCGAGCCAGATCGCGGTCCCGTCCTTGCGCTTCCCGGCGTCGGGGACCTCGAACCACACGGGGCTGAAGATGCCGGGCGCGGGGAGGTTCGTCGTCGTCACCTCGTAGCGCGTCCACTCGGTCGAAAGGTCCACGGTCTTGCGGTTCTCGCCGACGCGGAGCCGGAGCGGAACGCCGGGCTCGGACGCCTTCGCCCAGACCGAAAGAACTCCGCTCCTGCCCTTCTGCGTCGGCGTGTTCCAGGTGAAGAACTCGAAGCTGCCGACGAACGGTCCGAGCGAGAGCTTGAGCGACTGCTTGCCGGAGTGCTTCTCGGCCTTGTCGACCATGAAGCTGCGGAGGTACTTCTCCTTGTAGTCCTCGACCGTCGACCCGCCGGCGTTGAACGAGCTGCGGTTGCAGTAGTGCGGCGGGACGCCGTCGGCGTCGTACTCGAAGCCGGAGTTCGCGATCAGGTTCGCGCTCGCCTCGCTGCGGAGCGCGTAGACCGTGACGCGGCGGACCTCGAACGGGCAGTGGAAGTTCTCGATGCCGAGCGGGGTCCAGCGCGGGACGCCGTCGAAGCCGACGGTCTTCTTCGGGACCGGCGCCGTGTAGTAGTTGCCGAGGACGCCGTTGAGGAAGAAGGAGTAGCCCATCATCGTCGCGCCGATCCGGCGGCGCTCGAAGCGGACCGTCACCGGCTCGCCCTCCTTGAAGTTCGCGATCCACGGGTAGGCGCTGCGGGTCGCCTGGTCGGCCACCGGCGTGTAGAGGCTCACGCCGTAGCCGTCGCTGCGGACGCCGAACGTGCCGTAGTCGCCCGTCATCACCGCCCAGTGGTAGTCGCCGTCCTTCGGGTCCTTGATCTCGCTCCACGCGGGATAGACGACGATCTCGGCCTCGGCCGCGAACTCGTCCGGCAGCTCGCCCTTCCACTGGATGCCGTCGCCGGTGTCGGCGCCCGGGATGCGGACGGCGCCGTCCTTCACCGAGATGTCCTTCTGCGCGTGCCCGCGGAAGTCCCAGCGCTCCGCGAACACCTGCGGGTTCGTGAAGTCGTCCTCGAAGACCGGGATCGAGAAGTCGACCGGGCCGATCCGGCCGCCCGGTGCGCGGCCGGCTCCACTGGTGGCCTCCGCGCCCGCCGTCTTCTCCGCCTTGGGGCCGGCCTCGAGCGGAACCGCGGTGCAGCTCGCGTAGAACTTCCGCCCGACCTTTTCCCAGAGCCCCGCGACGCCGTCCTTCACGACCGGGACGAACTCGGCGACGGGCTTGCCGCCCTTGTAGAACGTCGCGCCGTAGAAGGAGAGGTCGTAGCAGCCGTAGGCCTTGACGGATCCGTCGTCGCAGGTCATGCCGAAGAACGACACCGGGACCTTGCCGGTCGCGGTGCGTTCGCCCTCGAGCCGCATGTTGAAGCTGCCCCAGACGAGGTTCCGCCCGTCGTAGGTGATCCGGATGCGCGGACCGACGACGGAGTCGTTGACCTCCTGGAGCCCGCAGTGGATCCACTTGTCCCGGCTCTTGCGGCCGAGGCTCGCGAACGTCTGGTAGGTCTGCGCCTCGTGTCCGCCGAGCGCGAGGTTGAAGAGGTCGCGGAAGCCCTCCGCGTCCTTGGCGTCCTCCTGCCCGAAGAATGCGGTCGTCTGCTTCGCGTGGTCGAACTTGCCGCCGAAGATCTGGTTGAACGGGCCCTCGAACCGGAGGTCCATCCGGAAGGTGAGCCCGGGCTCCGGCAGGAGGTCGGTCCTGACGACGCTGTCGTGGGCCGACTTGACGTACTCGACCTCGTAGTCGTAGTCCGCGGCGGCGGCGGACGCGGCGGCGGCAACGAGGCAGGCCGCGAGGACGCGGGCGGCGGATTTGCGTTCGATGGCATTCATGGGGTGGGGTCCTTGTCTGTCTGGAGTCCGAGTTCCTTCGCCTGCTTGGCGGCGACGCGCTCGGATTCGGCGGCGGCCTTCACGCGGTCGATCTGCAGGCCGAAGTCGCCGCTCTGCGGATCGTCGCGGTTGCCGATCGGCTCGTCGCCGAAGCTCGTCGCCATGATCGAGAAGATGCGCGCGAAGTTGCCGTCGCACGAACTGAAGTGCGTGTCGTTCTCGTTGAGGCGGTTCGTGAGGACCACCTCGACCGCGTCGAGGCCCGGATCGATCAAAAAGAAGCATCCCGTGGCGCCGGCGTGGCCGACGGCCTCCATCGTGTTGACCTCGCCGAAGTACTGCCCGAAGCCGACGTAGCCGGACTTGGCGAAGAAGGCGGGCGTGCGGTTGAACTCGGGCTTGAGGCAGCGGCGGAAGAGCGCGTCCACGCCCTGCGGCGTGAGGATGCCGTTCTTGCGCGTGCGCTTGACGTCGAGGAGGTGGCGCCCGAACTTCACGAGGTCCGGCGCCGTGACGTGGAGCCCCGACTGCCCCTGGTGCGCGGCGAAGGCGGAGTGCTCCATGCCGAGCGGACGGAAGATGCGGTCGCGCGCGAGGTCGGCGACGTCCGCCGCGCCCGTGACCTTCTCGCAGATCTCGGCGAGGATGTCGTAGCCCTGCGACATGTAGCGGAACTTCTCGTTGACCTCGAACTCCTGGAACATCGTGGCGTAGAACTCGTCGTGGCGCTTTTCGTCCACGCTCTTCGCGACGTGCCCGGTCTTGTTGCGCCAGCCCGAGGTGTGCGTCATCAGGTTGATGATCGGCACGTTCTCGCCGGGGAACTCCGGAATGTACTTCTTCACGTAGTCGTTGAGGGAGAGCTTGCCCTCCTCCGAGAGCTGCATGAGCAGCGTCGCGGTGAAGACCTTGGTGATCGAGGCGACGTGGAGGGGCGTGTTCTCGTCGAAGCCCTCCCAGCCCTTCTGCGCGACGAACCGGTAGCGCGTCTCGCCGTGCTGCTCGAAGGCGCAGCTCATGCACTTCAGGGCCCCGTCCCCGAATTCTTTCGCGAGGAACGCGTCCACGCGGGCCTTGGGGTCGTCCGCCGCGGCGGCGGAGAGGGTCGCGGCGAGCGCGAGGGCGGCAATCGGTTGTTTCTTCATGTTCGCTCGAGTGGGACGGGGTTGTTTTTTCCGGTCGTTCCGGTCCGGACGGGGGCCGCTCCGGATGGCGCCGATTATACCCGACCCCGCCCGCGGGTCGAAAGGTCCCGATCGAGCGGAAACGGGTAAAATCTCGCCAATTGGCAATGGAGACATCCCGCTTGCGCGGGCGCGCGGATTCCGGTAGAATGCGGTTCGCTACGGAGCCATTGTCATGACACCGCGCCCCAAGACAGGAGCCCCATCGCTTCCGCGTCCGCAAAACGGTCGTGCGTCTTGGCTTACATCCAGCGACTCTCGCGGGGGGGGGGGGCAACGCCCTACCCCACGCGGGACTTTGCGCGTCGTAGCGGGCGCGGCGGTCGCATCGCGCACCGCTTCTCCGCGTTTGAAAAGGAACGCGGAGGCTTGGCCGAACGCGGAGGCAACCGCATCCGCTTCGCGCCACGGGTTGCTTCCTCGCCAGATGCGGATGGGAGCACTCCCCCACCCGGCTTCGCCGGGAGCCCCCTCTCGGAGGGGGCCTTTGCCAAGTCGCCGCTCCGCGGTTCTGCGGAGAAGCGTTTCCGCCGGTCGGATCCGTTCCTGCCTTCCGTCCGTGCGGAAAATGTTGCCAATGTGCAAGTGTTGCCAATTCCCAATTCCAATGCCCAATTGAAACCGGCAAACCGGCCATTCCCAATTGGAAACTGAAAACTGGAACTGGCAACACTGGAAACTGGCAACAGTTCCCTCCGACCCTTTGACCATCCCGACCATCTAGACCATACGACCAAACGACCAAACAACCATGAAAAAGACCCTCCTCGCACTCCTCGCGCTGCTCTGCACGCCGTTCGCGCTCCGCGCGGACACGCTCTACGTGACGCCCACGGGCGCCGGAAACAAGGACGGCTCGTCCTGGGCCAA
>JAFPUX010000505.1 GCA_017413145.1 Kiritimatiellia bacterium
GCCGCGCGCCTGGAGCGCAGCGGCTCGAAGCGGCTCGTCCTCGGCGTCTCGGGCGGGCTCGACTCCACGCTCGCGCTGCTCGTCTGCGCCCGCGCGACCGACCGGCTCGGCCTGCCGCGCGGCGCGACGCTCGCCGTGACGATGCCCGGCTTCGGCACGACGAAGCGCACGAAGGGCAACGCCGGGAAGCTCGCGCAGCTGCTCGGCGCGGAGCTGCGCACCGTCCCGATCGGCCCGGCCGTGGAGCGCCATTTCGCCGACATCGGGCACGACCCCGCCGTGCGCGACGTCACCTACGAGAACGCCCAGGCCCGCGAGCGCACGCAGGTCCTCATGGACCTCGCAAACCAGGAGGGCGGCCTCGTCGTCGGCACCGGCGACCTCTCGGAGATCGCGCTCGGCTGGTCGACCTACAACGGCGACCAGATGTCGATGTACAACGTCAACTGCGGCGTCCCCAAGACGCTCGTCCGCTTCCTCGTCGAGAGCGAGGCGGCCGCCGCGCCCGCGCGCGTCGCCGCCGTCCTGCGCGACGTGTGCGCGACGCCCGTTTCGCCCGAGCTCGTCCCGGGCGGCGCGGAGAAGCAGAAGACCGAAGGCGTCCTCGGCCGCTACGAGCTGCACGACTTCTTCCTCTACCACTTCCTCAAGTTCGGCGAGACGCCGGAGAACCTCCGCGCGCTCGCGCGCCGCGCCTTCGGCAAGGAGGCGACGGCGAAGGAGATCGACGCCGCGCTCGCGGTCTTCCTGCGGCGCTTCGTCTCGCAGCAGTTCAAGCGCGACGCCTCGCCGGACGGCCCGAAGGTCGGGTCCATCTCCCTTTCGCCGCGCGGCGACTGGCGCGCGCCGGCGGACTTCTCCCCCGCCCTCTTCGCGCGCCCCTAGCGCGGCCCCGCGGAGCGCCATGGCAACGGAGCGGACCGTCGTCGGCCGGCTGGCGCCGAGCCCCACGGGCGCGCTGCACCTCGGCAACGCGCGCACGTTCCTGCTCGCGTGGCTCTCGGCGCGCTCGCGCGGCGGGCGCGTCCTGTTCCGCGTCGAGGACCTCGACCACCCGCGCAAGAAGCCCGGCGCCGCCGCCGTGATGCTCGAGGACCTGCGCTGGCTCGGGCTCGACTGGGACGGCGGGCCCGTCGTGCAGTCGGCCCGGCTCGGCGTCTACCGAGACGCCCTCGCGAAGCTGGTCGCCGCCGGCCGCGCCTACCCGTGCGTCTGCACCCGGCGCGACGTCGAGGAGACGCAGTCCGCGCCGCACGGCCGCGACCCGCACACGCTCGCGTACTCGGGGCGGTGCCGCGGGCGCTTCGCGTCCTGGGAGGACGCGTGCGCCGCCCTGCCGCCCGGACGCCTCCCCGCGTGGCCTTCCGCGCCGAGCCCGGGCTCTCCGCCTTCGACGACCTCTTCCTCGGCCGCCGCGAGCTCGACCGCGCCGAGATCGGCGACTTCGCGTTCGCCCGCGACCCGGACGGCGCCGGCTACCTGCTCGCGTGCGCCGTCGACGACGCCCTCTCCGGCGTGACCGAGGTCGTACGCGGAGCCGATCTCGTCGACGCGGCGCACTGCCAGATCGCGCTTCTCGAGGCGCTCGGTCTTCCGGTCCCCGCGTTCTGCCACGTGCCGCTCGTCGTGGCGGAGGACGGCCGGCGCCTTGCCAAACGCCACGGCGACACGCGCCTGTGCGCCCTGCGCGAAGCGGGCGTCCCGCCGGAGCGCGTCGTCGGCCTGCTCGCGTGGTGGAGCGGCCTGGCGCCGTTCGGCGCGGAGCTGCGCCCCGCCGACCTCGTGGCGGGGTTCGACCTCCGCCGCGTCCCGCGCGGACCGGCCGTGCTCGACGACCGCGTCCGGGGCTTCCTCGGCATCCGGGGGGCCTCGCCGTGACCGCCGCGCCCGAACCCGTCCGCTCGAAGCTCGCGCAGCTCCCCGACAAACCGGGGTGCTACCTCTTCCGCGACCGCAACGGCGAAATCGTCTACGTCGGCAAGGCGAAGAGCCTGCGCAAGCGCGTGCGGAGCTACTTCGACGCCGCCCGCATGGCCCGCGAGAGCCCGAAGCGGCGCGGCATGGTCAAGTGCTTCGCGGACCTGGAGTGGATCGAAGTCCCCAACGAAGCCGCCGCCCTGCTCACCGAAGGCCAGCTCATCGCGCAGTACCGGCCGCGCTTCAACACCGCGCTGCGCGACGACAAGCGCTACCTGGCGCTGCGCGCGTGGACCCACCTGGACTGCCCGCGCTTCTCCGAGTGCCGCATCGTCCGCGACGACGGCGACGAGTACTTCGGGCCGTTCCCGTCCTCGACGGTCGTCCACGTCGTGCGCGACTTCGCCGAACGCCGCTGGGGGCTGCGCAAGTGCGACGCCGCCGCGCCGGACGCCGAAACGCACCGGCACTGCCTCGACGACCGCATCGCGCAGTGCTCCGCGCCGTGCGTCGGCGCGGTCTCCCCGGAGGACTACCGCGCGCGGTTCGAGGCGGCGTGCGAGTTCCTGCGCCGCGGCGATCCGGCCGTGACCGCCTCGCTCGCGGAGGAAATGCGCGCGGCCGCCGCCGCTCAGGATTTCGAAAAGGCCGCGCGGATCCGCGACACGCTCGAGGCGCTGCGGAAGATGGTCGAGGAGCGCGCCCGCGTCGTGCGGACGCCGTCCCTCGCGCGCGACCTCGCCCGCAAGGGCTGCGCGCAGCTCGCGGAAGCGCTGCGCCTGCCCGCCCCGCCGCGCGTGGTCGAGGGCTTCGACATTTCGCACCTCGGCGGGCTCGAGACCGTCGCGTCGATGGTCGCGTGCGTGGACGGCGTCACGACGCCGCAGCGCTACCGGCACTTCCGGATCAAGACCGTCGCGGGCATCGACGACCCGGCGAGCATCGCGGAAGTGGTGCACCGCCGCTACGCGCGGCTGCTGGAGGAACAGAAGCCGCTCCCGGACCTCGTCATGCTCGACGGCGGCATCACGCAGCTGCGGGCGGCCCGCGCCGCGCTCGCGCGCCTCGGCCTCGCGGACCTGCCGACCGTCGGCCTCGCGGAGCGGTTCGAAATCCTCGTCGTCGACTGGCCGGACGGCACCGGCGAGCTCGTCCTGCCGAAGGACTGCGAGGCGATGAAGGTGATGATCCGCCTGCGCGACGAAGCGCACCGCTTCGCGATCACGTACAACCGCAACAGCCGCCTCAAGCGCATCCGCGAGTCCGCGCTCGACGAAATCGAGGGCGTCGGCCCCGCGCGCAAGGCGGCGCTATTGAAGCGGTTCGGCTCGGTGCGACGCATCGCGGAGGCCGACCCCGCGGACGTGGCGGCCGTGTCCGGCATCGGGCCGGCGCTCGCCACGCAGATTGTCGACACCGCCCGCCGCAACGTCGGCAACGCGCCGCCGTCGAACCGCGTCTAGCGCTCTCGCCCGGCCGCGAGGAGTTCCTCGCGGTCGTCGAAACGGATCGTCCGGTCCGCGAAAATCTGGTAGTCCTCGTGGCCCTTGCCGGCGACGAGAACGACGTCGCCCGGGAGGTTCGCCAGGCGCACCGCCGCGCGCAACGCGGCGCGGCGGTCCGGTTCCACGACGGCGTGCGCGCGCATCGCGGCGGGGACGCCCGCGAGGACGTCTTCGATGATCGCGGCGGGGTCCTCGGAGCGCGGGTTGTCGGACGTGACCACGAGCTCGTCCGCCAGCTCCGCGCACGCCGCGCCCATGAGCGGGCGCTTGGTCTTGTCGCGGTCGCCGCCCGCGCCGAACACGGCGAAGACGCGGCCGCGCGCGATCTCGCGCAGCGTCCGCAGGACGTTGCGGAGCGCGTCCGGCGTGTGCGCGTAGTCGACGTAGAAGGAGGCCGGGGACCCCGCCACGCGCACCGGCTCGAGGCGGCCGCGCACGGGCGGCGCGGCGCAGA
>JAFPUX010000506.1 GCA_017413145.1 Kiritimatiellia bacterium
CCGCCCGCGGCGCCCGCCGCGACCTGGTCCGTCGATGTCCGGCCGGAACGCGGCGGCGCGGACGTCGCCGCGGCCGTCGAGGCCGCGCCCGAAGAGGCCGCCCGCCGCGCGGCGGACGGTCTTCTGCGCCGCGTCGTCCTCGACCGTTCGCGCGTGTCCGGCCTCGGCGGCGCGTTCGCGCCCGGCGACGAGCTTTCGCTCGCGTTCTTCGACGACGCGGTTCGCACGTTCCGGCTCGAGGAGCAGCTTCCGTCCGCCGTCTCGCGCCGCGTGTTTTCGGTGTCCGAACCGGCCGCCGGCCCGATGCGGTGCGGCAACGTGACGGTCGGCGAAGACGGCTTCACGCTGCTGCTCTCCGACGCGGAGACGGGGCGCGTCGTCCGCGTCTACGACGCGCCGGACGGAACCATCGTCGTGGAGGAAACCGATCCCGGCGCCGGCGAAATCGATCCGTCCGAACCGGTCGTTCCCGATCTCGGCCCGGACGCCGCGCCGGAGAAGACCGACGGCGGGCCGGAGGCGCTTGCCGACGTGGAGGAACCGCCCGTCGCCGCGGCCGTCGAAGGCGCCAAGATCATCGACGTGATGGTCGTGTTCGACGAGAGCGGACAGGCCTACGCCGCAGACTACGGCGGCACGCAGACCATTGCGGAGAACGCCGTCCAGCTCATGAACACGGGCGTCGCAAACTCCGACCTGCCCTACCGCTTCCGCCTCGTGGACGTCATGACGGTCGCGAAGAACTATCCGGAACTGAATACCGACAGGTCCGGCATCAACAGCGCGAACCTCTCGTCGATCAAGGGCGATTCCGACATCGCCGCGCGCCGGACCGCCTGCGGCGCGGACACGGTGACGACGCTGATGGACACCGGTTCCTCCTCCGGGACGACGGGCCTCGGCTATTCGCTCGACAGTCCTTCCTCCTTTTCGTCCTTCGCGAGCTGGGCCTACAACATCTGCTCGATCCGGGCGGTCGCGGGCGGAAGCCACACGATGACGCACGAGACGGGCCACAACATGGGCGCGGGACACAGCAACGCCGCGGGCCAGTCGAGCCCCGGCCCGCAGATTTCCGCCATGCCGTATTCATCGGGCTACCATTTCAAGGCCGCCAACGGGACGCGTTACCACACGATCATGGGCTACAACTACGCGGACGGCACCTTCTACTCGCCCGCGGGGTGCTTTTCCTCGCCGCTCCTGACGGTCGGCGGATCTCCCGCCGGCACGGCGGAATCCAACGACAACCGGCGCGTTCTGCTCCAGACGTATCCGCACGCGATCAACTGGAAGGCGCGGGTCGTCCCGATTCCCTACGAAATCGTCCTCGACCGGCCCGACGGATCGCTCTTCGACGGCACGCTGTCCGTTTCGATCTCGTGCGAAACGTCCGGCGCCTCGATCCGCTACACGCTCGACGGGTCCGCCCCCACGGCCTCCAGCACGCCGTACACCGGGCCGATCCAAATCACGCAGACGACCACGGTCCGCGCGATCGCCACCGGGAACGGCGAGACCGGGCCCGAGGCCTCCGCGACCTACTGGTCCATTCCCGAGGTCCTCGGCGTCACGGGCGTCTCGTGGTCGATGTCCGGCAATCTGGACTGGTGCTGGGACGCCGCGCAGGAGGCGGCCCGCTCCGGACCGATTTCCGGCAACCAGACGACGACGCTTTCGGCCTCGCTCGTCGGCCCGGGCACGTTTTCGTTCGCGTGGAAGGCGGATTCGGAAAGCGCGAGCTGGGACTACCTCCTCTGCTCGAACTCCTGGGAGACAACGACGACGAAAATCGGCGGAACGGGGCTCTCCTGGGCGACCGTCACGCTCCAGGTTCCGTCCGGGAACCAGACCGTCTCCTGGACCTACCGGAAGGACGGTTCCGTGGACAGCGGCGAGGACTGCGGCTGGGTGAAGGACGTCGTCTGGACGCCCGACGGCAATCCGCCGACCGGCTCCGTTTCCGTCGGCACGCCGGACTTCACGTCGTGCCCCGCGACCGTCTCCGTGACCGGCGCCGGAACCGGCGCGACCTCCGTCGGCATCGTCCTGGAATACGCGAAGAACGCCTCGTTTTCGCCCAAGCAGACGGTCGACCTGGGATCCGTCGGGACGACGGGGACGAAATCGACCACGCTCTCTTCGCTCGATCCCGGCACGACCTACTGGGTTCGCGCCGTCCTCACGGGCAGTCCATCCCGGCGCGTCGCGAACACCGCGGCCGTCTCGTTTTCGACGCGCGCCTACGTCGCTCCGTCGCTCGGGACGATCTCCGTCGCCGCGACGACGACGGGCGCGACGGTGTCCGTTCCGGTCTCCGCGCTGGGCGCGGGCAGTTCGTCCGTCACGGTGAAGGTCGTCGTGGACGGCGTCGAAAAGACGCAGACGCTCGGTGCGGCCGGCACGGCGACGTTCGTCTTTTCGGGTCTTGCGCCCGAGACGTCCTACACGGCCGCCGTGACCGCCACGGGCTCGAACGGAAAGTCCTCGACGGCCTCGAAGACGTTCGAGACCGAAGCGCTTCCTTCCGTCGGCTGGTTCGACGTGACGTGGAACTCGCAAGGGTGGGGGAGCGGAACCGGGTGGCGCACTTCCGCCGGCGAAACCGCCGCGGGCGGGACGTGGAGCGTTCCGTCCGGCGACGCGTCGTCGCGCTCCGGTTCCGAGCTGGAGCTCGGCGTGCCCGAAGCGTCCGTCCTGCGCTTCACGGCCCGGACGCCGAGCGCGTCGGAGGCGATCGTGAAGGTCGAAGGAACCCTCACGCCCGTGCTCGCCTCCAGGCCGCCAGACGCGCCCGCCGGCGCCATTGCGGGCCTGTGCTTCGCGCGTGGCGGCTACAAGGCGTGGAACGGGACGCAGTGGGTTTCCCTTTCGGGCGCGACGCCGTTCGCCGCTTCGACCGGCTGGGTCGCCACGTTCGACTGCTCGCAGACGCCGCCGCGCGTGCGCTACGCCGTCGGCGGGACGACGCTCTCGGCGTCCGGCTCCGAGTGGATTCCGCTCGCGACCTCGCGCAACTACGTGCAGGGCGCGGGCTTCTCCGGCGGGGGCTCGCTCGGCGACTTCAAGGCGACCTACGCGGGCGGCGGCTACGTCGCGCCGGTTCTTTCCACCCCCGAGGACGGCGGACACGTGCCGCTCTCCTTCGGGAAAAACGCCTCGAACGACCCCACCTTCGAGGTCACGATCAAAAACGCAGTGAAGGACGCGTGGTACACCGTCTACGCGGCCGACGCGGTGAACGGGCCGTACAAGGCCGTCACGTCCGAGAAGGCGACCGCCGACGGGCTCAAGACGTTCTCGATACCTGCGCCGTCCTCCAAGCCGGCGCGCTTCGTCCGCATCGGCGTTTCCGCCAACCAGATCCCGGCGGACACCGCGCTCTAGCCGCCGTTCTGCGGCTGGGCGGTTTCCCGGGCCTTTTCGCGGCGCGCGTCGGCATTTCACCTCGCGCCTCTCCCGGACACGCCCGCGCGCGTGCATTTGCGTCAGCCGCGGCCATTTGCTAGAATTCTCCCCATGCAAGACACCCCAGTTCCGAACGCCCCGCGTCTCCGGCCCTACCGGAAACCGGGATTCGCGCACGACGGGTTCCTCGTCGCGGAACTCGTCAAACGCGACTTCAAGGCACGCTACGACCGCAGCGTGCTGGGCATGTTCTGGTGCGTCCTGCAGCCAACGCTCACGATGGGGCTGCTCTACGCGGTCTTCTCCCTCTTTTTCAAGAGTGCGATCCCGAACTTCCCCCTCTACCTCATCTCGGGCATCGTGTTCTACCAGTTCTTCGTCGAGACGACGACGACGGCCATGCGGTCGATCCAGGAAAACGCGGCGCTCATCACGAAAGTGAAGGTCCCGCTCTGGACCTATCCCGTGACCCGGGCCGTTTCAAGCCTCGTCAACTTCCTCTTCGCCCTGATTCCCCTGTTCTGCGTTGTCCTCCTCACGCGCGTCCCCCTGCGCCCGACGATGTTGCTGCTGTTCTTCAGCACGGCATGCATGCTCTTCTTCGCGCTCGGGATCGGTCTCGTTCTCGCCGCGCTCGCCGTCTTCTTCAGCGACGTGAAGTTCCTGTGGGGGTTCGCCTGCATGCTCTGCATGTACGCGACGCCGATCTTCTATCCGGAAAGGGCGCTCACGGGCGGGCATCACTGGATGGTCTATTTCAATCCGCTCTACCACGTGATCCACTTCTCCCGCGCCGCCTTGAACGGCGTCGTTCCTCCCGCGCTGGAATTCGCCGCCTGCGCGTTGTTCGCGGCCGTCTCGTTCGGACTGGGCATCGTTCTGTTCCGTGCGCTCAAGAACAAATTCGCCCTCCAGCTGTAGACCCGACATGGACGCGATCATCGAAGCCAAGAACCTGGGACTCCGCTTCTCCGCGCCGACGGACAAGAAGGGAAGCCTCAAGAAGTGGGTGCTGGACGCCGTGCGCGGCCGGGTCCGGAACCGCCACTTCCTCGCGCTTGACGACGTGTCTTTCCGCATCGAGCGCGGCGAGTCCGTCGGGCTCGTCGGCCGCAACGGCGCCGGCAAGAGCACGCTCCTGAAGCTCGTCACGGGAATCGTGAAACCGACCGCCGGCTCGATCGCGGTCCGGGGCCAAGTCGCGCCGCTGCTCGCGCTCGGCAACGGCCTCGACCCGGCGCTCACGGGCCGCGAGAACATCTACCTCAACGGCGCCATCCTCGGCTACGAGAAGGCCTGGCTCCGGACGAAGGAGGCCGACATCGTCGAGTTCTCCGAACTCGGCGGTTTCATCGACGCGCCGGTCCGGACCTATTCTTCCGGCATGACGCTGCGACTCGCCTTTTCGATCGCGACGGCGGCTTCGCCGGAAATCCTCATCCTCGACGAAGTCCTCGCCGTCGGCGACGCCGCCTTCCAGGCCAAGTGCCGCGCCCGCATCGAAGAAATCGTCGCGGATGGCGCCACCGTTTTCTTCGTCTCCCACAACTTGTCCGACATCGAGAAACTCTGCACTCGCGCCATCTGGCTCGACAAAGGCCATGTCATCTGGGACGGTCCGGTTGCCGACGTCTGCCCCGTATTCGGCCAGTTCGCGGCATTGCCGTTTCTTCCGATCGCCGAATTCCTTCCAGACGGGGTTTCCGACGGCACCGTCCCCGTCGTCCGGTTCCGCAACAGGCGAGACGGGCGACATCTGCTCACCTCCGCCCGCGAAGAGATGAAGAACATCGTCCTGAAACTGTCGGACTGGGCCTGCGAGGGGACCGTCTTCCGGGCGTTTCCGGATGCCCGTCCCGGGACGGAACCGCTCATGCGGTTTCTGAGCTTCGCGGCGGGCGTCCACGCCTTCGCGGCCGGGGAAGCCGAAGCCGCCCCTTTCCGGAACCGGCCCGGCGTCTGGAAATTCGAGAAGACCGTCGGACACGTCTTTGCGTCCCCGGAACCGGGGCTGATTCCCGTCCACCGTCTCGCCGTCCCGGGCGTCCCCGGCTTCCGCATCGCCGTCGGCGACGCCGAACGGGACGCCATCCAGGCCGCCGATCCGTCCTTCGTTCCCGCCGGCGAACCGTTCTACGTCCAGACATGAAATTCCCTCCCGCATCGCTCGTCGCGCTCGTCCGTCTCCTCCGCCGCGACGGATTCTCCTTCTTCGGCAAATGCGCCCGCTACGCCTTCTCCCGCGACGCCTGGCTCTGGCTTATCCGCGGCGGACGCCATGCAACCGCGCCTTCGCCGGCGGCCCCCGCGCGGCGCGCGGTTCCGGATCCGGCCTCCGCAGCCGACCTTTCCCCGGAAGAGGAAGAACGCGTGCGGAGCCGTCGGGTGCTCAGGAACTACGCTCCGGAGATCAGCGTTGTCGTCACGAGCTACAACTACGCGCATCTCATCCGCGAAACGCTCGACGCCCTCGTCGCACAGACCTACCCCGCGCACGAGATCCTCGTCGTCGACAATGGCTCGACCGACGGCAGCCCGGATGTCATCCGTGAATACGCGGCGAAATTTCCGTCCGTCCGGCTGGTCCAACACGAAGGATGCGTCAACAAGGGACTTCCCGCCAGCGTGAAGCTCGGTGCCGAAACGGCAACGGGCGAGTTCGTCGCCTTCTGCGAGGCGGACGACATATGGACGCCGGACCACCTCGAGAAGAAGGTCCGGCTCCTCCGCGAGCACTGGGGGAGGCCGAACTTCGTCATCAACGACATCGAGCCGTTCGGCGAGCCGGGGCGCATCCGGGAAATCCTTCCGATGATGGAGACGCGGCGTCCCATGCTCGCTCGGACGAGGAACCGCATTCCTCCGGAGGAGTTCCGCAAGCGCAACTGGATCTTCACGTTCTCCATGTGCATGGTCCGTCGCGAAACGCTGCTGCGGTGCGACATGCTTTCCGTTCCACGGCCATCCAACCTCGACTGGTGGCTGTGGCGGCAGATCGGTCTTGAAAACGACGTGTACTGCGTCCACGAACCGCTTACGAAATGGCGGCTCCACCGGGCCTCGTACACCTGCCGCGACGACAACGCCCGCATGACGGCGGACGGATACGACATGATCGCGGCGATGGACCGGTTGCTCGTCCGCACGCACCCGGTCCAGGCGGAAGCCTTGCGCGCCTTCCTGCGGCCGGAGGACGCCTTCCGTTGCGAAAACGGGAGGCTTCTCCTCGACGGCGCCGGCATCGAAGGACCCCGTTTCACCGTCGCCGTTCCTTTGATCGGCTCCGCCGCCGCCCTCGCGCGCACATTCGAATCCATTGCTTCGCAAACCTATGGCGCGTTCGACGTCCGTCTCGTGGGACGCTGCCCGGATCCCGTCTCGGACGACGCGGCGGCCCGTCTCCGCGCGACTCTCGGACCGGGAGTCTCCGTCCGCCTTGCGGCGTGCCCGTACGCCGATCTCTCGGCCTTGATCGACGCAGCCTTCCCGGGGGCGGACGGGGACTGGGGCCTCCTGGTCCTTCCCGGAGACGTTCTCCGCCCCGAGGCGCTTCAGACATTTGCCTCCCGCATCGTCCTCGATCCGGACGCCGACGGATTCTGGGCAACGGCGCGCTGCCTGGAATCCAACGTGAAGTTCGCCCCCCTTCCGGACGCGACGCCCACCCCTTTCGCCGCGCCGGGCGCGTTCGTGTTCCGGTTGTCCGTTCCGGAGCCGGCCGACGCCCCCGGGTTCCCCGATTTTCCGGAACTGCGGCTTCTTCTCCGGACCGTTTCGGGCCGGAAGGCCGTTTTCGTCGACCATGCCGTTCTCCTCCACGACGACGCGCCGGACGGTCTCGACCCCTTTGGCCGCCGAATCTTCGCGGCTGCGGCCGCGTTCGCGCAATTCCGCGGGGATCCGCCGCCGCCCGCCATGCCCGCGGATCCGTTCAAGGACATGCCCCTGGTCTCCCGCTCCCGTTTCTTCGACGGGGCCTACTATCTCCGCGACAACGCCGATGTCGCCCGCGCGGGAATGGAGCCCTTCGTCCACTATGCCCGCTACGGGACCACGCCGGACCGGAATCCGTCCGTGCAGTTCATCGGCGACGAATACCTCGCCGTGAATCCCGACGTCGGCTACGCCAAAGTGCATCCGCTCGTCCACTACGAACGACACGGGCGCACGGAGGGCCGCCTGATCTCCTTTCTGGAGAACGACCGCGCCCCGTCGTTCCCGAAGGGCGCCGTGCCGCTTTCCAGATCCTTCGGAACGCACGCTCCCGAGAAGCGGCGGACGGCCGTCTTCGCGGGTTATTCGAGCGACGGAAGAATTCCCGAGACCGATCTGGAATACCTTCGCGGACTGCGGGAGGTCTGCGACAACGTCGTGTACGTCTGCAACAACCCGGTCTTCCCCGACGAGGCGGACAAGCTCGACGGCCTCGTGGGCGCCGCCCTCTTCGAATGCCACGGCGAATACGATTTCGGCTCCTACAAGCGCGGATGGCTCCTAGCGAAGGAGGCGGGGCTGCTCGATCCCTCCGCCTGCGACGAGGTCGTGTTCGCGAACAACTCCTGCTACGGCCCCGTCTTTCCGTTTTCGCGGACGTTCGCGGCGATGTCCTCCCGTTCCTGCGACTTCTGGGGGCTCGCCACGTGCCGCGTGCTCGGGCGCGACCACCTCCAGTCGTTCTTCCTCGTGTTCCGCCGCAAGGTCCTCGACGGCCCCGAGCTCGACTCGTTCCTCCGCGCCGTGACGCGCCAGCCGTCCCGCGGCTACATCGTGATGCGCTACGAGTTCGAAATCACGAAGCGGCTCGCGGACGCCGGCTATTCCTTCGACGCGCTCGTCCCCGTTTCCTTCCACGCAGAAAAGGGCGCCGTGCCCTCCCGGATGCCCGTGACGACGATGGAGCAATACGGTTTCCCGATCCTCAAGGCGAAAGTCGTGAACGGCGATTCGCGTGAGAGCGTCGACCATGCGCTGGAGATCGTCCGGAACGCCAATCCGAAGCTCGCCGCCATGATCCGGCGCGGATCGATGGAGCGGCGCCATCCGCGCGTCTCGGTCGAGGAGCACCGGGCTTCCTTCGCGGCGACCGTCGCCCGGATCGCAGCGAAGGCCGCGGCCGGAGAACCGGTCCGGGCCGTTTTTCCGGTTTCAAACCCCTCCATGTTCCCCGCCCGGCCCCTGTTCGACGCCATGCGGGCGGATGCCCGGTTCGACGCCCGGATCGTCGTCGTCCCCGACATGCGCGGCCTGGACCGGGATCCGGCGGCCGCGCGGCGGTCGTGCCGCGAGGAGCTGGGCCGGTCGATGCCGGCGGATCGCTTCCTCGACGCGGAGCCGGACGAGTTCGGCCTCTATCCCGACGTCCTCGCCGACGCCGATATCGTCTGCTATCCGTCGCCCTACGATCTCTCGTGCTTCCGGTTCAACCCCCACTATGCCGTCGGACGCTCCTTCCTTCCGATCCACGTCAACTACGGGTTCTACCGCTCGGCCTACGACCGGGACATCGTGGGGCGCCAGAACTACGCCTGGTTCTGGAAGGCGTTCTTCGAGTGCGAGGCGACCGCGAAGGAGTACTCGGAGCACTCGATCCTGAAAGGCGCGAATGCGGAAGTCGTCGGCTACGTCAAGATGGACGCGCTTGCTTCCGCGAAGCCGTGGCCGCGCAACGGGAACCGGAAGCGCGTCCTGATCGCCCCTCACCACTCCGTCGAGGGCGGCGCGAACGACACGCTCGCGCTTTCGAACTTCCAGCGCTACGCGGACTTCTTTCTCGCGCTGCCTGAAAGACATCCGGAAATCGACTTCGTCTTCCGGCCGCACCCCTTCCTCTTCACGGTGCTGTCGAACCCGTCGAAATGGGGGCGCGCGAAGGTCGACGACTGGATCGCCCGCATGAAGGCGCACCCGAACGTCCGCTGGAGCGACGAAGGGGACTACTTCCCCGTCTTCGCTTCGTGCGACGCCTGCGTGCAGGACTGCGGTTCCTATCTCGTCGAATGGTTCTACACCGGGAAGCCCTGTTGCTACATGCTCAAGGATCCTTCCGACATCGACGCGAAGTTCGCGCCGCTCGGGAAGGACTGCCTCTCGCACTGCTACCTCGCCTACGACGAAGCGGCGATCGAATCGTTCCTGCGCGACGTCGTGGAGGGCGGCGCCGATCCGAAGGCCGGCGCGCGCGACGAGTTCCGCAGGGCGGTCATGGTCAACTACCCGCACGCCGCCGACGCGGCGCTGGCGTCGATCAAGAATTCACTGGGACTTGCATGAAAACGAGAATCGCGATCGTCGGCGCCGGACCGGCCGGCCTAACCTTGGCCCACGCGCTCCTGCGGCGGGGGATCGGGGACTTCCTCGTTTTCGAAAAGGAAGCGGACGCCGGCGGCCTCTGCCGCACGCGCATCGTCGACGGAAGCCCGCTCGACATCGGCGGCGGGCACTTCCTCGACGTCCGCCGCCCGACCGTGACGGAGTTCGTCTTCGGATTCATGCCGGAGTCGGAGTGGAACCGCTTCGACCGCGATTCACGCATCCGCATCCACGGGCAGACGATCGGCAGCCCGTTCGAGGCCAACATCTGGCAGCTCGACGAAGCGCACCGGAAGCGGTATCTCGCCGACATCGCCGAGGCGGGGTGCAACACGGGCGCCCCGATGCCCGAGAAGTTCGTCGACTGGATCTACTGGAAGCTCGGCAGGGGCATCGCCGAGGACTACATGCTGCCCTACAACCGCAAGATGTTCGGCGACGACCTGAACGCCCTCGGGACCTACTGGCTCGACAAGCTCCCGAGCGTTTCCTACGAGGACACGCTCCGCAGCTGCGAGGAGCGTCGCCCTCACGCGGTCCAGCCGGGCCACGCCGTCTTCTATTACCCGAAGGCGCACGGCATCGGCGAAGTCTGGCGGCGGATGGCCGACGCGCTCGGCCCGCGGCTCGTCGCCGGGACGGAGGTGCGGACGCTCGACGTCGCGTCCCGGACCCTGAACGGGGAAATCGATGCCGACGTCGTCGTGAACACGGCGCCCTGGCCCGCGTTCGATCGCATCGACGGCCTTTCGCCCGAAGCGCATGCGACAATCGCCCGCCTCCGGCACACGTCGGTCGACGTCGACTACGTGCCGCAGACGCTCGACACGCCCGCGCAGTGGATCTACCTGCCCGATCCGGCGCTTCCGGAGCACCGCCTGCTCGTCCGGAGCAACTTCGTCCCCGGCGCGCGCGGCCACTGGCGCGAGACGCGCCGCGAACGCAACGTCCCGCTCCGTCCCGGCGCGTTCCGTCATTCGTCGGAGTATTCGTATCCGCTCAACACGATCGGGAAGAACGAGGCGATGGCCGCGCTCCTCGCGGAAACCGCTGCGAGCGGCGTTTTCGGCCTCGGCCGCTGGGGCGAATGGCAGCACTACAACACCGACGTCGTCGTGGAGCGCGCCCTCGCGATGGCGGAGCGGATTGCGCCGCCACGCTGACGCAGTCGCGCACTCTCCCGCCGGTCACTTCGCGAGAAGGAGGGACGACCGGCGGGAAAAACGGACGCGGATGGCGGTCTTGAAGTAGCGGAAGTTGGCGAAGAAGGAATTCTGGGATTCGCCTTCGGGGCGCGGTTTCCAGTTCGCCGGAATCTGCACGAAGGGCACGCCGAGCCGGAGCGGGACGACCGAGGTCTCCAGGAAGAACGGATGGCGCAGTTCCTTCCAGGCGACGGCTCGGAGAAGGGCCGTCGGAAAGAGGCGGTATCCGAACGTGAGGTCGTTCAGCCGGGTCAGGAAAATCGCCGACATGAGTTTCTCGAAGACGGCGTTGCAGACCTGTTTGACCTTGTTGTAACCGGAAAAACTCCCGCCCTTCATCCACCGGGAAGCGGTCACCACGCGGCGGGGGTTCTCCTTCGCGAGGGCGATCATCCGGCTGACGAGTTCCGGCGGCGTTTCCAAGTCGGCGGAGATCATGACGGAATGGCTTCCGCGGGCCTCGGGGAACGCGCTGCGGTAGGCGCCTCCGGCGAACGGGAGCGTCTGGTACACGATGCGGACGGGCGTCTTGCCGGCGGATTCCGCGACGAGGGCCTCGGCCGTCTCGCGGCAACCGGGCGTCGTCTTTTCCGGGTGCAGGAGAATCAGGAATTCGCGCAGGTCGGCGGGATCGCACGTCTTCTCGACGACGGCGACCGTCTCGCGGAGCGAAAACGTTTCGTTGATGGCGGCGACGAGGACGCTCGCGTTTTCGAACGCGGTCGGGAGCGATTGTTCGAGGACGGGATGGAGTTTCATCGAAGGATGCGGGAAACGCGGCGGGGAGGACTCAAGGGACGGCGACGGCCGTGAATATCGGCGCGGAATACTACCACGGTCCGCGGCAGGGCACAAGCGGGATTGACGCGGGGGGCACGGGATGCTAGACTTGCCGCCGTGAAGACCCTTCGCCGCGTCCTGTTCGCCGCGTGGACCGTTTTGGCGGCCACGCGGGGGGATGCGCGGTCGTTCTCGCTCGATTTGCGC
>JAFPUX010000007.1 GCA_017413145.1 Kiritimatiellia bacterium
CGCGCCGGGCGGCGCCGCGGGCGCCAAGACCCGCCGCGCGGCGTTCCGCGCGTTCGACGCGGGCGCCAAGGCGCTCGACGTCTCGGCGCTGCCCAAGGACGCCGCCCGCGCCCACGCGAACTTCCTCGCCGCGATGAGGCCGGTCGGCCGCGCGATGCAGAGCCTCGCGGACGCGGGCGCCAAGGGCCCGGCCGCTTTCCTTGCCGCCGCCCAGGCCGCGCAGGGGGAGCTCTCGTCCCTCGAACAGACCGCCAAAACCGCCGCCCGGCAGCTCAAGGACGCCCTCCGCCGCGCCGGCGCGGACGTCTCCGCCCTGGACCTGGAAACCGCCGACTGACGCGCCGACCCTTGTCCGCACCCCGTCGCGCAACCGACGAAATCGACGAAGAACTTTTCCCTTTGCACTTTACCCTTTCACCCCCTTCAACCTCTTCAACCCTTTCAACCCCTTCAACCCCTTCAACCAAAGGCCTTCCATGAAACGCCTCCTTCTCCTCGCCGTCCTGACGGCCGGGCTCTGCCCCGGCCGATCCGCCGCGGACGATGCGCTCGTCGAAGAGGCCCGGCATCTCTGCGCCTACGCGCCGGTCGACTTCCCCCGCGCCGCGGAGCTGCTGCGCCGCGCCGAAGCGGCGGGCAGCGCGGACGCGACCGCGCACCTCGGCCTTCTGTACGCCGGCGGCGAAGGAGTCCCCTACGATCCGGAGCACGCCCGCGAGCTCTACCGCGCCGCCGCCGACCGGGGCTCGTCCGTCGGACGCCTCCTCGCCGCGGAAAGCCTCCTGTTCGGTCCGGACGCCGCGGACGGCATCGCGGAGCTCTCGAAGCTCGCGGATTCGGACGACCGCTCCGCCTGGGCCGCCTGCCAGGCGCTTTCGACGCACTTCGGGTTCCGCGCCGCCCGCTCGCTACCCGCCAACGGAGGAGACACGGCCCTCGCCGCGCTCTGGCGTTCGCGGGCGCTCGTCCTCCTCGAGCCCCTCGCCCGCGCCGGCGACCCCGACGCACGCGTCGCCTACGGGAGCTTCCTGCTGTACCCGGCCCCGGGCGTCGACCGGGACGCCTTCCGCGCCGGCGCCGAGGCCTCCCGCGCATGGTTCCTCCCGGAAGCCGAACGCGGCTCCCTCAACGCCATGCAGGCGCTCGTCGTTTCGTACGACACGAACATCTTCCCGCGACCCTTCTTCCAGCCGGACGACCCCGCGGCGGACGCCACGGACGCCGCGCAGCGCGACCGCTGGTGCGGCGAGCTCCGCACGGCCCTCGAACGGGCCGTAGACCAAGGGTCGGTGGCCCACGCGGTTTCCCTCGCCCGGATCCTGTCCGACGACGACTGCGGGGCAACCGACCCCGCGCGCGCCGCGGAACTCTTCCGCCGTTCCGCCGACGCCGGACATCCGTTCGCCGCCCTCTACCTCGCCCGGTGCCTCGAACGCGGGACCGGCGTCGCGAAGGACGAAGCCGCCGCCGAGGCGCGCTACCGCGCCGTCCTCGCCGCGAACCCGATTGACGCCGGCATCGCGCGCCCCGAAGCCGCCCAGCGTCTCGCGCGCCTGCTCCTTCGCCGCGGCCCGGACGGGCGTCCCGAGGCCAAGCGCCTCCTGAACCTCGCCCGCAAGGAGCCCGCCAACTTCGGCAACGTCGCGACGCACGCCCTCCGCACCTGGAAGCAGGACGGCCCCGACGCCGCCCTCAGCATCCTCGACCACTTCTACCCCGACACCGAACGTTGAAACCCGAAATCTGGAATCCGAAATCTGAAATCCGAAATTTGAAATTTGCGATTTGCCATTTGTGAACATTCCCCTTCCATCCCCCTCGGACCGCTTCCGCGTCCAATCCAAGCTCGACCGCAACGAGACGCTCGTGTGGGTCGGCCGCCCCGTGCCGACGTCCCGCTACCGCGGCTGGATCGGCATCGTCCTCTTCGGCGCGCTCTGGTCCGCCCTCGTGTTCGCGGTCGGCGGAACCACGATCCACGGGATCTGGTTCTCCGACGGAACGAGGGAAATCACGGTCAACGGAACGAAGACGACCTATGGCGCGCTCTCCGTCTGGGCGCGAATCGGCCTGACTGCGTTCTTCGTGCCGTTCTTCGCGATCGGCGTCGGGACGGTCGGCTCGCCGCTCTGGCACCGTCTCTGGCAATCCGGCCTGATCTACGCCGTCACGGACAGCCGCGCGCTCCGCATCGGCCGCGTCGTCTGCAAATCGTGGCGCGCGTGCGAACTCCTCCCGCGCACCGACCGCGCCGACCGCCGCGACGGCCTCACGGACCTCTTCTTCACGACGCGCACCGTCTCCAACGGAAAGAGCGGCGGCGCCCGCCAGGTCCCCGACGGCTTCGTGAACCTCCCGTCCCATGTCGCCGACGAAGCCGAACTCGCGCTGACGGCGCTGAAAGGCGGAACCACGAACCACTAACTCCCCCATAAGCCCCTGCAACCTTTTCAACTTTACACTTTACCCTTTCAACTTTACACTTTAAACCCGCAACTCCCCAACAACCCAACACAACCCATGAAAAAACTCCCCCTCCTCGCCGCCGCGCTGCTCGCGCTTCCCGCCGCCGCGGACCAATCCGCCATCCCCTTCTACGGCGCCGAACTCGGCGCCTGGACGCAGGACTACGTTGCCGCGACCAACGCCGCGGCCACCGACGGCAAGCCCGTCTTCCTCGACTTCACCGGCAGCGACTGGTGCGGCTGGTGCATGCTGATGGAGAACAAGGTCTTCTGCACGCAGGAGTGGGAGGACTGGGCCGCAACCAACATCTACCTCGTCACGCTCGATTTCCCGAACGACAAGTCGAAGGTCCCGGAGGACTACCAGAAGCGCAACCGCGAACTCTCGAAGCAATACGGCGTGCGCGGCTACCCGACCTACATCGTCCTCGACTCGAAGGGCGAGAAGCTCGGCCAGCTCGGCGCGAGCCGCGACGCCACGCCCGCCAAGTTCATCCGCCAGCTCTGCAACGTCCTCGGGATCGACCCGCCCGCCAAGGCGGCCGCCGCACCGGCCGACCCCGCCGCGAAGCGCATCGTGGACGGCATTGCCGCCACGATGAAGGAAACCGAGAAGAAGGCCCTCGCGATCACCGATCCGACCGTGGCGCAATTCGGCTCGCTGTTCGAATCCGCGTCGGCCGGGCTCGAAAAGATCGACACCGCCGGCGCGCCGGAGAAACTCCTCGCGGCCTTCCAGTCGCTTCGCGCCGCGTTCGCCGGCATGAAAACCGAAATCGCGAAGCTCGACCAGGAGAAGAAACTCAAGGAGTTCGCCAACCCGCCGGCCGGTCTGGAGAAGGCCATGGAAACCGTCCACAACGCATTCGAAGCATTCGTCGCCGAAGCCGCTGCCTGCGGCATCGAGGACGCCGCGGACCTGCTGGATTTCTAAACACCCCAACAACCCACAACACACCCCATGAACCCCCTCCCCCTCCTCGCCGCCGCGCCCGGCGAATCTTCCTCCTCCCTCCCCGCGATCATCGCGATCGTGTTCATCCTCGTCGGACTCGTCATCCTGGCGATGGTGTTCAACGTGATCGGCATCTGGCTGCGCGCCGCGATCTCCAGCGCGAAGGTCTCGCTCTGGTCGCTCGTCGGCATGAAGTTCCGCCGCGTGCCGCCCGCGCTGATCGTCGACGCGCGCATCCGTCTCGTGAAGGCCGGCATCTCGATCCCGACCGACCTGCTGGAAGGCCACTTCCTCGCGGGCGGCGACGTGCTCAACGTCGTGAACGCCCTCATCGCCGCCGACAAGGCCGGCATCCGCCTCGACTTCAAGAAGGCGACGGCGATCGACCTGGCGGGCCGCGACGTGCTGGAGGCCGTCCGCACCTCCGTGAACCCGAAGGTCATCGACTGCCCCGCGCCCAAATCCGGCACCGGCGGCATCGGCATGCTCGACGCCGTCGCGAAGGACGGCATCCGCCTGCTCGTCAAGGCGCGCGTGACGGTCCGCGCGAACATCGACCGCCTCGTCGGCGGCGCGAGCGAGGACACGATCATCGCGCGCGTCGGCCAGGGCATCGTCTCGGCGATCGGCTCGGCGAACACCTACAAGGACGTGCTCGAGAACCCGGACCGCATCTCGGCCCGCGTGCTCGAGGCCGGCCTCGACTCGCAGACCGGCTTCGAGATCGTCTCGATCGACATCGCGGACATCTCCGTCGCCGGCGTGAGCGACGTGGCGAACGTCGGCGCCCGCCTCGAGACCGAGCGAGCCAACGCGGACAAGCAGCTGCGCCAGGCCGAAGCCGAAGGCCGCCGCGCGATGGCCGTCGCCATCGAGCAGGAGATGAAGGCGCGCGTGCAGGAGATGCAGTCGCGCGTCGTCGAGGCCCGCGCCGAGGTCCCGAAGGCCATGGCGCAGGCGCTGCGCGAAGGCAAGCTCGGCGTCATGGACTACTACCGCCTGCAGAACATCGAGAGCGACACCGACATGCGCCGCGCCATCGCCGGCCCGTCGGCCGTCCCGACCGAAGAGAAGTAGGATTCCGCGATGGACGACGACTCGATCGTCAAGATCGCCTTCGCGGCCGTCTGGGTGGCCATCGCCCTCGCGGGGCCGATCCTGTCGCACGCGAAGAAGAAGCGCGAGCGCCGCGAAGAGGCGGACACGGAGGCCCTGGAGACCACGCCGCGCGACGCGGGCGGCGCCCCCCGTCCCCGCGTCGTGCTGCGCCCGCGCCCGGCGGCCTCCGCGCC
>JAFPUX010000507.1 GCA_017413145.1 Kiritimatiellia bacterium
AGCGCGGCGGCCGCGCAGTCGGCGACCTGCCCGCGGTCGAGCACGCGGCTCTTGCGCATGCCGGCGGTGTCGCGGACGCCCGCGCCGAGGAGGCGCACGGTGCCGTCGGGCGCGGCGTCGCCGACGAGGGCGACGGTGCGGGCGGTGCCGACTTCGAGGACGGTGACGGGGCGGACGCTCATGGCGGAAAGTCTCCTCAGGGGCTCCCGACGACCCGGTTGGTCGGGGTGAGCAGGACGTCGAAATTCTTCAGCGACTGCGCCTTCGGGTGGCGCAGGACGAGCGCGGCCGTGTCGAGCGCGCGGCGGATCGCCGCGTCGTCGGGGATTTCCTCCCAGACGAACCGGAAGCCCAGGCCGCGCGTCGACTGGACCGTCAGGTAGATGCGGTCCGACACGTCGGCTTCCTGGACGCGCAGCGGGAATTCCGGGTCTTCGTCGACGGCGCGGACGAGCCGCAGCGCCCGCGCGAGGCGGCCTTCGGTCTCGGTCGGCGTCCCCGCCACGTCGCGCAGGCGCGAACCGAGCGGCAGGCGCGGCGTCTCGATGCCGTCGTAGAGATAGGGCAGCGTGCCGTACTTCTCCTCGTCGCGCTCCAGGATCGGGAAGACGAGACCGTCCTTGTCCAGCGCGCGGATGAACTCGCCGTCGAGCACGCGGGCGATCGGGCGGCGCGGAACGATCTCGACGTCGACTTCCGAGGGCAGGCGCCGGCGGACGCGGGCGTCCTCGACGTTGAGCGACGCGGCCAGGAGCCGCCGCCGCGCGGCGGTCGCCGAGGACGAGAAGATGTTGGCCCCCTCGCGGATGCGGGAGACGGACCGGATCTCCTCCGGCGTGAGGACCGACGTGTCGCCCGAGATCCGGACGGTTTCGATGCGGTACTGGTCGTTGTGCGAGAACATGACCGTCCAGAGCCCCCACAGCGCGGCGGCCAGGGCGGCGAGGACGGCGGCGGCGGCGAGCGCCGGCAGCGCGAAGCGGCCGGATTCGGTCAGCCGCACCGCGCGTCCTCCAGGATGCGGGCGCAGAGCGCCGGGAACGGGATGCCGGCCTTCGCGGCGCTCTTCGGCAGGATGCTGTGCGAGGTGCAGCCGGGGATCGAGTTGTTCTCGAGCACGAACATCGCGCCGTCCGGCGCGACGCGCAGGTCGGCGCGGCCCATGCCGCGCCCGCCGACCGCGTGGTACGCCGCGAGCGCGATCTCCTTCGCCTTCGCGACGAGCGCCGGGTCCTCCGCGGGGTCGTCCTGCGGGAAGAGGTAGGCCGTGCCCGCGTCGTCGGCGTACTTGTTGCGCCAGTCGTACCAACCCTCCTTCGGGCGGATCTCCATCGGGGGCAGCGCCTCGTCGCCCACGATCGCAACCGACCATTCGCGGCCGGGAACGTACGTCTCGACGAGCGGATCCGGGTCGAAGCGGCGCGCCTCCGCGACCGCGGGACGGAACGCCGCCGCGTCGCGCACGATCGTCACGCCCACGCTCGAACCCTGGCGCGGCGGCTTCACGACGACCGGCAGCGGCAGCCGCGGCGCGTCGCCCGGGTCCTC
>JAFPUX010000508.1 GCA_017413145.1 Kiritimatiellia bacterium
CACAGCGCGCGCGGGACGCGCCACCCGCCCGTGAGGTAGGGCACGACCACCACGTCGCGCACGAGCTCGGACGCGGCGTCGCGCGCCGAGGGCGCGCCGGGCGCCCGGAGGCGTTCGCGCAGGAGCGGCGCGAGCAGCGTCGCGAGGCGCAGCGCGTTCTCCTGCACGTAGCGCGGCGATTCGCGGTGTTCCGTGTCGAGGCCGGGCGCGACGGCGTCCAGCGCCGAGAGATACGCCCACAGAGGGGACTTGCCGCGCCCCGTTCGCTCCACGTAGTCCGCGACGGCGGGCAGCACCTCGCGCATGAGGCCCGTTTCGTGCAGGCGTCCGAACGCCTCGCGCGACTTGGCGAACGTGAAGAGCCGCAGGATCTCCTCGAAGAGGCGCGGCTTGGACGCCGCGGCGATTTCGGACCCGTAGCGGCGGATCGCGGCGAGGCTGTCCGGGTGGATCGAGAAGCCGAGGCGCGAGCCGAGCCGGATCGCGCGCAGCATCCGGACCGGGTCCTCGCGGAAGCGCACGTCCGGGTCGCCGATGCAGCGCAGCACCTTGCGGCGCAGGTCCTTGAGGCCGCCCGTGAAGTCGATGACCTCGCCCGTGGCGGGGTCCCAGAAGAGGGCGTTCACCGTGAAGTCGCGGCGCAGGGCGTCCTCCTCGGGCGTGCCGAAGACGTTGTCGCTCTCCTGGTAGAGCCCGCCCTCGCGGTCGGGGTCCGGCGCCGGCGCGGCGGCGGCCGCGTCGTCCTCCGCGCCCGGGTCGCGGCGGAAGGTCGCCGTCTCGATCTGCTTCTCGCCGAAGCGGATCAGCGCGAGGCGGAAGCGGCGCCCGATGATGAACGCGTTGCGGAAGAGCTTCTTGATCTGGTTGGGGCGCGCGTCGGTCGCGACGTCGAAGTCCTTCGGCACGCGGCCGAGCAGGAGGTCGCGGACGCCGCCGCCGACGAGGTACGCGGTGAACCCGCGCGACTGGAGGCGGTGCAGGACCGTCAGGGCGTCCGGGTCGACGTCGCGCGCGGAGATGGTGTTCTTGGCTCCGAGGAGCCGGTCGAGGAATGACATGCGGAAACGAAAGGGGAAAGGGAAAAAGGCGGATCAGGCGCGGGCGCAGCCGAAGAGCGCGGCGCGGTTGGCTTCGAGGTAGGCCAGGCGGGCGGCGGTAAGCGCGGGCTCGTTGTCGTAGAAGAGAGGCTCCTCCGGCAGGGACATCCGCTCCTCGGCGCTTTCGTACCAGACTTCGAACGCCTGGCCGGGCTCCTCCTCGTTTTTCGCCAACTCGATGCGCTTCCCGCACAGCGGCGCGAATTCGCGGAGCTTCGCGCGGATCGCGGGCAGCGCGGCGAGCTGCTTCTCCGCGCCCATCGCGCGGTAGGCGCGCTCCGCGCCGTCCAGTGTCTCCTCCCAGCGGGGGAAGTAGTTCCACAGGAACTGCGCGATGCCGCCGTTGGTCATCTCCCCTTCGAACCGTTCGGCGAAGGTGAGGTCGCGCGCCGGCGACGGCGGCGCGTGCAACGGGTCGACGCCGGTCCAGAGCTCGTTGAACTCGTCGTAGAGGTCGCTCATCCCAGGATCCCGTCGAGGTTGGCTAGGACGTTCTCTGCGGTGAAGCCGTATTCCTTCGCGAGGACGCCGGCGGGGGCGGAGTCGCCGAAGCGGTCGAGCGCGATCACGCGCCCCGCCGCGCCGGTCCACTTCTCCCAGCCCATCGAGGCGCCGGCTTCGACGGCGAGACGCTTCGTGCACGCGGGCGGAAGGATTTCGTCGCGGTAGGCCTGCGGTTGCGCGGCGAAGAGCTCCCACGACGGGAACGACACGACGCGCACGTTGCGTTCGGGCCGGGCGCGCGCCGCTTCGAGCGCGAGCGCGACTTCGGAGCCGCTCGCCAGCACGATCGCTTCGGGATCGCCAGAACCGGTCTGGAAGAGCGTGTAGGCGCCGCGCGCGACGCCGGAGGCGGGCGCGAGGTCGCCGGACGCGCGGTCGAGCACGGGCAGGTTCTGGCGCGAGAGGAAGAGCGCGACGGGCGCG
>JAFPUX010000509.1 GCA_017413145.1 Kiritimatiellia bacterium
GTCGCCGAACGACGCGCAGACCGGCACGCCGAACGGCTCGCGCGCCGCGGTCGGCGCGAGGCGCGAGGCGAAGTCGGCGAGCGGCGCCGCCACGAGCTCTTCGATCGTCTCCACGAGCTCCTCCGGAAGGCACGGGACCGCAAGGCACAGAAGGGGACACTCCGCGTCCTCTGAGGACTCCCCGGGAGGCGTTTCCCCCGCGCCCTTCGCGTGCCAGATCTCCGCCTGCGCCGCGCGCGCATCGGCGAGGATCGGGCGCACTTCCGCCTCGGTCGGCCAGCGCACGCGCGAGACCCAGTTGGTCCCCTCCTTGCGGCTTTCGAAGGGCAGGAGCCCCCGCGTGACGGCGGGGCGCGCCCCTCCGGGCGGCGTCGGGAAGGCCGTGCGGCGCGTCGCGCGCAGGAGCGACCGCTCGGCCGGTTCGGAATCCTCGCGGAACTCGGGGTAGTACCCCTTCGCGAACGGCGCGGCGAGCGCGACCGCGCCCTCGCCGGGAATCTCGTAGAGGCGGACCGTCGCGTTCGTCCACGGCGCGAGCGCGGCCCGCGCCGTCGCGAGCAGCGCCGCCGCGCGGTCGGGCGCGTTCGGTTCGGGCAGCGCCGCCGAGACGTAGAGCATCCGTCCCGATTCGTAGGGGCCGATCCATTCGGGATCGGCGGCCGGCGTTTGCGCGAAGGCGGGCGCGGCGGCGAACGCCGCCGCGATGACGAATGACGACGCCGCAGCGCGGCAACGAAGGACGGACGGGTGCATGGCGAGACGAAAGGGGTTCATCCTCCTAAATCCCGATCCGCGCGAAAAGGTTGGCCGCGACTTCCGCGACCTCCGCGGACTCCGCGTGAGGATTACTACGCGTGAGGTTCAGACTCCGCGACCTCCGCGTGGAGCGAGTCGCGGAAGGCCCAAGGATCGATTGCGGCGCCGGGGGCGAGGCGGACGGCGGCGAGGGCGAGGAGGGAAAGAAGGAGGGTGATGCGTTTCACGGCGTGGCGGGGTGGTTGGGAATGTTCACAAATCTCAAATGTTCACAATTGTCCACAAATGGCAAATCCAAATTCAAGGCTCTGCGGGCTCTGCGCTCTCTGCGTGGGGTTCGGGCTCCGCGGACTCCGCGTGCGTTTCTTCCGCCGCGCCGGAGGGAGGATGGGCACGGTCGAGCAGGGCCGCGAGCCCGGGGGCGCGGTAGGTGCCGGGGAAGAGCGCGAAGAGCGCGTCCTCGGCGGAATCCGGCGAACGGTAGGCCAGGAACCGCTCGCTATACGAACCTCCCGATCCATCGCCGAACGGACAGAAACCTCGCCCGGGGAACCGCGCCTCGAATGCGGCCGTGTGCCAGTGCGCATCGACGCACCATCCGTCCTCCGGCCACGTTTCCCGCTCGGTTCCGAATCGCAGCGCCTCGGGAGGCGTGTCGGTCCGAACCGCGCGGCGAAGAGACTCGCGGACCGCGGCGTCCAGTTCCGGGGGGAGCGGTTCGGTCGGCACGCCCCATCCCCGCCCGGTCCGGAACGAGGCGAAGTCGGGCAGCGCGTGGAGGACCTCGTCGAACGAAGGGCTCTCGGGGGGCGGCCAGCACGGCACGTTCGTTGCGAAGGCCGCGAAGAGCGTCGTGTCGAAGGCCGCGGCGGGCGTCGCCGCCGGCGCGTTCGTGGCGGGGTGCCCGAACCGTGCGGCGAGCGCGGCGCTCGCGACGTCGGCCGGAGGGTCCAATCGGTTGTGAAACACGGGGCGGATGACGGGAGGGTCGATGCGCTTGTTTTTGGAAGAGCCGCTAGGAGACGGAAGGAGAATCGGGCCGAGGCCGTCGCCGGCGATCATGCCTTCCAGACATTTCCGAAAATAGTCCTGACGATCGGCCGGGGCCAGGACAATCCACGAGTCCGTTTGCGGGACGTAGCGCAGGAATTCGGCGGTCCGGTCGGAGAAAAGATCGCCGTCGCCGCCGGGAACGGCATTCGTCGACAGCGCCCCGCCCGCGGCGACGAACAGGGCGCGAAGCGCCTCGGTGCAAAGGTCCGGGTCGGCCGGGACGGGGCGCGGAGCATCCGGACCGCGAAACCAGGCCACGAGGTTCGTCCGCGACGGCGCATCGAGGCGATAGATCCGGTGGACGGGGGTCTCGGGCGCGACGGGCTCGGCGGGAGCGCGGGAAACAATCTGCGTCAAGAACGAGTCGCGGAAGGTCCAGGGGGCGACGGCGGCGGGGTCCGCCGCGCGCGCGGGGAGCGCGAGGGCGAGGAGCGTTGCCGCGGCGAGACGAAACCGGGGAACACGGGGAAGACGGGGAAGGGGCATAGCGGGTTAGAGGTGAGAGGTTAGAGGTGAGAGGTTAGGGATTTCCGACAACCGCGAATTTCACTCTGCGTTGGATGTCATTCTTTGCAGTATTTCCAGGCGGGGACGATGCGGATCGTGCGGCCGCCCTCGACGAGCTCGCCCTCCTCGTCGTGCGTCACGATCGCCAGGTCGGAGCACGAGAGGTCCCGCGCCGCTTCGAGCAGGCCGGCGACTTCGCGCCGGCGCGTGTCCGGGTCCTCGAGGGACCACGAGACCTGGACCAGCCGCTCGACCTCGGTCTCCCGGCACACGACGAAGTCGCAGTCCTGCCGTTCGCGGTAGTGGCAGATCTTCCCGAGCGCGCCCTTGTTGCGGAACAGATGCAGGAACACGGTGTTCTCGAGCCGCCGGCCGTCGTCGTCCGCCTGCGCCAGGAGCGTCGCCGTCCGAAGGCCGTTGTCCACGACGTAGTATTTCGAGAGCGCCTGCCTCTCCCTGGCCACCGACCGCGAGAACTTCGGCGCCTCGAGGAAGAGGTAGATGCCGCACGCCTTGTCGAGCCAGTCGTAGAGCGTGTCCTTGGCCGTCCGGAACCCCATCGACTTGACCTCGTTGAAGATGGCGTTGACGGAGAGCGGATTGGCGATGCCGGCCATCACGCGCTTCAGGAAATGGCGCAGCAGCGCCGGATCGGGGATCGACCAGTGCTCGATGAAGTCGCGCAGGATCATCGTGTCGAAGTATCCCTGGAGGATGCGGAACTTCTCGGAGACCTCCCGTTCGAGCGACGGGGCCGGGAAGCCGCCGTAGCGGTTGAACTCGTCGAACGCGACGCGGACGCGGGCGCGCTCCGCCTCGCGGAAGCCGTCGGCGTCGACGCCCCGGAACCGGCAGAACTCGCGGAACGAAAGCGGCCACGCCTCCACCTCGTGCGGCCAGCCCCGCAGCGCCGACTTCATCTCCTTCGAGAGGACGTGCGCGTTGCTCCCGCACACGAACACGTGCCGGCAGTAGCTCTTGAACACGCGCAGGACGAAGAGCTCCCACCCGTCCACGAGGGGAAGCTCGTCGAAGAACAGGTAGGCGTCCCGGAGCGGGATGTCGGGATGCATCTCCATATAGGCCGCGAGAATGCCGTCGAGGTCGTCGGACGACAGCCGGGCGAGACGCTCGTCGTCGAAGCCGATCCAGAGGATCCGCTCCTTCGGAACGCCGGCGGACAGCAGGGCGTTGACCGCGAGCTCCATCATCTTCGACTTCCCGCACCGGCGGACGCCCGGAACGGTGACGATCTCCTTTCCGTCGATGGGCAGGCCGATGTCGCGCGGCAGCGCCGAAAACGGCATTTCCGATTGCTTGAGGGCGATGAGCCCCTTGAAGACATCCTTGTTCATCTGCTTATCCTTTCCGTCAAGGAAGGAAACAAATCTGGAAAGTTTCCTTCACGGAAGGAAATACTCTCATAGCCGATTGCAGATTGCAAGCAAAATCTACATCGGGGTTCGCTGCGGCGACCGGGGCGCGGCGCGAAGCGCAAGCCCCGGCGAGGAGCGTAGGCAGACGCATTCGCGCCAGGAGTCGCGACCTTCGCGTTCATTGCTTTTCCTCCGCGGCCTCCGCGTGCGGTTCGGGCTCTGCGGGCTCTGCGATCTCTGCGTGAGGTTCCGGCTCTGCGGCCTCCGCGTGGGAACTGAACTCCGCGTGGGGCGAGTCGCGGAAGGCCCAGGGATCGATCTCGGCGCCGGGGGCGAGGCGGACGGCGGCGAGGACGGGACAGGCGGCGAAGGCGAAGGGCCCGACGCGGAGGGCGCCGGGCGCGGAGGCGAGGCGCAGCGCGCGGCAGCCCTTGAAGGCGCCGACGGGGATTTCGCGGACGGCGTCCGGGAGCTCGATCCGTTCGAGCGCGATGCAGTCGGCGAAGGCCTCGGGCCCGATCGTTTCGAGGGTCGTGGGGAGGCGGACGGAGCGCAGCGGCGCGAAGCCCGCGAAGGCGCGCGCACCGATGCTCCTCACGCCCTCGGGGACGACGAGGTCGACGGAGTTGGAGCGCCACCAGGCGTCGTTGCGGCCGGCGAAGGACGCAGGGTCGTCACGCGGATCGGGCGAGAGCGGCGAGAAGGCGCCGTCGGCGATGGCGACGACGCGCGCGCCGGAGGGCAGCGCGGCGGGGACTTCGATCGGGCCGTCGAAGGCGTCCGGCATCGCGGGGGCGAAGAAGCCGGCGACGGCGGCCTCGCCGGGCGCGGGCCATTTCCAGCGCAGCGGCGGGAGGCGGCGGCGGAGCGCGGCTTCGTCGACGA
>JAFPUX010000510.1 GCA_017413145.1 Kiritimatiellia bacterium
CAGTCGGAGAGGGCGTTCACGCAGGAGACGCCGACGCCGTGGAGGCCGCCGGAGACCTTGTAGCCGCCGTTGCCGAACTTGCCGCCGGCGTGCAGGACCGTGAGGACGACCTCGACGGCGGGGCGGTGCTCGGTGGGGTGCTCGTCGACGGGGATGCCGCGGCCGTCGTCGCGCACGGTGCAGGAGCCGTCGGCGTTGAGCGTGACGTCGACGTGGGTGCAGAAGCCGGCCATCGCCTCGTCGATGGAGTTGTCGACGACCTCGTAGACGCAGTGGTGGTAGCCGCGCTCGAAGGTGTCGCCGATGTACATCGCGGGGCGCTTGCGGACGGCCTCCATGCCCTCGAGGACCTGGATCTGGCCGGCGCCGTAGTCCTGGTCCTCGGAGACGTGGGAGGCGGCCTCGAAGGCCTCGTCGTTTTCGGCGGGGGTGGTTTCGGAAACGGGAGCTTTGTCGGAGGAGTCGGACATGGCTATGGGTCTTGTGGTGTTCAAAGATGGCCAACATTCTAGCAGATTTTTCTCGCGCGCGCAAGCGCATCCGCGCGCCGCGCGCGGGCTCCCGCGGGCGCGTTCACGCCCGCGCGATCAATGAATAAAATGGATCGAAATAGATCGTCGTGGCATGGTTTCAAGGGTAACTGGATGTTTCAATTGAATATTCAATATGTTGGATAAAACCAACGACTTGTTTAAGGGGACAGACCCCTCAAAATTTGCCTCAAAATTTGTCGGGAGAAGAGTCGGGAAGAGACGGCGGGGCGGGGGAGTTTCGGCTTGCATCCGGGTGGCGGGGGGCGTAGAATGCGCGGCATGGAAAACGAAGAAGCCGGCGGGGCCGGCGAAAAGACCAATCCGCGCGAAATGGGCGAGCAGCCGCTCGCGAAGATCCTGCTCCTGCGGGGGCTCAAGGGGCACGACCTGGTGGCGGCCTCGGCGCGCCCGATCACGCACAAGCTCGTGGCGCGGGCGGCGTCCGGGCGGCGTCTCACGATCCACAGCAAGCAGCTCGTGCTGGAGGCGCTCAACCGCGCGACGGGCGAGACGTTCCATGTCTCCGACCTCTTCGACTACTAGCGGGCGCTCCGCGCTCCGCGCGTGGCTCCTGCCGCGCCCGACGCCGCGCTTCCTGTTGCGTGCGGCGTTCGTGGCGGTGACGGTCACGCTCCTCTGCAGCACGGTGCTGCTGCCGGTGCGGCTGGAAGGGCGCAGCATGGAGCCGGCGTACGCGGCGCCGGGGTTCACGTTCGTCTGGACCGGCTCGCGCGAGCCGGTGCGGGGCGACGTGGTCGCGCTGCGCTGGGAGGGGCGGCGCAAGATGCTGCTCAAGCGCGTCCTCGCGTTCGAGGGCGAGACGGTCGCGTTCAGCAACGGCGTCTGCCTCGTGGACGGCGCGCCGCTCGACGAACCCTACGTGGCCTACAACGCCGGCTGGACCCTGCCGCCGAGGACCGTCGCGGCGGGGTGCCTCTACGTGATGGGCGACAACCGCGGCATGGACCCCGCGCTGCACGTCGGCGGGGAGATCGCCCGGCGGCGCGTCGTCGGGAAACCCCTGTGGTGAACGCATGAAGGTCAAGCATCTGGTCGGCGGTCTCGCGGCGGTCGCGCTCCTCGGATGGGGCGGCTGCCGGCTATTGCGCGATTCGCCCGAAGCGCAGGTCCGCGCCGCGTTCGCGGCGCTCGCGGAATGCCTCGACAAGGGCGGCGCCGACGAAGGTCCGCTGCGGACGCTCGCCAAGCGAAACGACCTGGCGGCGCTGCTCGACGACACGGTGTCCGTGACGGTGCGCGGCGGCGGCTGGAGCGGGTCCCGGACGCGCGAAGACGCCGCCACGCGGGCGTTCTCGGCGCGGCAGGCGGCGCGGACGCTGCGCGTGCGGTTCGACGACCTGGACGTGCGCGTGGCGCCGGACGGGCGTTCCGCCTCGGCGACGTGCGACGCGACGGTCGCGGGCGATTCGGCGTGGGGCGCGGGCGAAGAAGTCCGCGAAGTGCGCGCGCGGCTCGTCCGCAAGGGCGGCCGCTGGGTCTTCTCCTCGGCGGAGGTCGTTCCGATCGTCCGGAAGTAGGCGCGGGCGGCGGCGGGCTACACGTTGAACAGGAACTCGACCATGTCGCCGTCCTGCATCTCGTATTCCTTGCCCTCTTCGCGGACGAGGCCGAGCTCGCGGCACTTGAGCTCGCCGCCGTGCTCCACGAAGTCCTCGTAACGCACGACCTTCGCGCGGATGAACCCGCGTTCGAAGTCGCTGTGGATCACGCCCGCGCACTTGGGCGCCTTCCAGCCGCGGCGGAACGTCCAGGCGCGGACCTCCTTCGGGCCCGCGGTGAGGAACGACGCGAGGCCGAGCGTGCGGTAGCTCGTCTTCACGATGACGTCGAGGCCGCTCTCCGTGATGCCGTAGGAGGAGAGGAACTCGGCGCGCTCCTCGTCCGAGAGCCCCGCCATGTCCTGCTCGACGGCGGCGCAGATGCGGACGCACTCGCAGCCGGCCTTCTCCGCGTAGGCGCGGAGCGCCGCCTCGTGCGCGTTGCCGTCCGAGAGGCCGGCCTCGTCGACGTTGGCGACGTAGATGACCTTCTTGTCCGTGAGGTAGCGGCCCTCGTGGAGCGTCTCGGCCAGGAGGTCGTCGTCGTGGCGGGCGAACGTCCGCACCGGGGCGCCCGCCTCCAAGTGCGCGTGGAGCGCCTCGAGGACCTCGAGCTCGGGGCGGACCTTCGGGTCGACCTTGGCGAGCTTGGAGACCTTCGCGAGGCGCGATTCGAGCACCTCCAGGTCGGCGAGCAGGAGCTCGCCCTCGATGATCGCGACGTCGCGCACGGGGTCGATGGAGCCCTCGACGTGGACGATGTCGCCGTTCTCGAAACAGCGGACGACCTCGAGGATCGCGTTCGCGTCGCGGATGTTGGCGAGGAACTTGTTGCCGAGGCCCTCGCCCTTGCTGGCGCCCTTGACGAGCCCCGCGATGTCGACGAACTCGACCGTCGCGTGGATGACGTTCTGCGGGTGCACCATGTCCGCGAGGACCGCGAGGCGCGGGTCGGGGACCGGGACGACCGCCGTGTTCGGCTCGATCGTGCAGAAGGGGAAGTTCTCCGCCTTCGCGTTCTGCGTGCGCGTGAGGGCGTTGAAAAGAGTGGACTTGCCGACGTTGGGCAGGCCGACGATGCCGATGTTGAGCGCCATGGTGGGGGTTCCTCGTGACGGGGCGGGAATGATAGCCGCTTCCGGGGCGCAAGTCCAGAAAAACCGCGCTTGACCCGGCGGGGGGCGTTTTGCTAGACTTCCGCGCCACTTCACGGGAAAACCCCAACCAAACAACACCAGGAGAAAAACCATGGCAGTCAAAGTCGCCATCAACGGTTTCGGCCGCATCGGCCGTCTCGCCTTCCGCCAGATGTTCGGCGCCGAAGGCTACGAAGTCGTCGCCATCAACGACCTCACCTCCCCGAAGATGCTCGCGCACCTTCTCAAGTACGATTCGACGCAGGGCGCCTACGCCGGCCACACGGTCGAGTTCAAGGACTTCGTCCTCGGCGAGGACAAGAAGACCGTCGTCGAGCCCGGCTCGATCACCGTCGACGGCAAGGAGATCACCATCTACGCGTGCCCGAAGGCGCAGGACCTGCCCTGGGGCAAGCTCGGCGTGGACGTCGTGCTCGAGTGCACCGGCTTCTACACCTCCAAGGCCAAGGCCCAGGCGCACATCGACGCCGGCGCCCGCAAGGTCGTCATCTCCGCCCCCGCCGGCAACGACCTCCCGACGATCGTCTACAACGTGAACCACGAGACGCTCAAGCCCGAGGACACGATCATCTCCGCGGCCTCCTGCACGACGAACTGCCTCGCCCCCATGGCCAAGGCGCTCAACGACGGCTGGAAGATCAAGTCCGGCATCATGTGCACGATCCACGCCTACACGGGCGACCAGATGACGCTCGACGGCCCGCAGCGCAAGGGCGACCTGCGCCGCTCCCGCGCCGCCGCGGTGAACATCGTCCCGAACAGCACGGGCGCCGCCAAGGCCATCGGCCTGGTGATCCCCGAGCTCAACGGCAAGCTCATCGGCGCCGCGCAGCGCGTCCCGACCCCCACGGGCTCGACGACGATCCTCACGGCGATCGTCGAGGGCGCGCCCACGAAGGACGAGATCAACGCCCAGATGAAGGCCGAGGCCACCGAGTCGTTCGGCTACAACACCGACGAGATCGTCTCCTCGGACATCATCGGCATGCGCTACGGCTCGCTCTTCGACGCCACGCAGACGATGGTCATCAACCTCGACAACGGCACCTCGCAGGTGCAGGTGGTCTCGTGGTACGACAACGAGAACTCCTACACCAGCCAGATGGTCCGCACGATCAAGTACTTCTCCGAGCTCGCCTAACGGCGGCCCGCGA
>JAFPUX010000511.1 GCA_017413145.1 Kiritimatiellia bacterium
AGAAGCCCGGGAGTTCTTTTCCCGCGACCGTTTCGCGACCGAAAACGGAATGACGCTCGACGAGCGCGACGGCGGGCACGCCGTCGCGAGCCTGACGCTTTCCGACCGCCACCGCAACGCCCACGGCGGCGTGATGGGCGGCGCGATTTTCACGCTCGCCGACTTCGCTTTCGCCGCGCTCACCAACGGCCCCGGCCGGCGGACCGTCGCGCAGCAGGTTTCGATCAACTACCTCGCCCCGCCGAAGGGCGGCCGGCTCGTCGCCACCGCGCGCTGGCGCAAGGACGGACAGCGCTCCTGCGTCGTGAACGTCGACGTCGCGGACGACACCGGACGCGACGTCGCGCAGTTCGTCGGCACGGGATTCAAGCTCGGAAGCTAGAAGCCTCCCGGCCGTTGCGCTCGGCGCGTGGCGGGGTCCGCACCCCGCCACGTGGCCGGGTTGCCGGCGTCCGCCGCTTTCTGGTAGACTCGCGCGCCATGGACACCCGCCTTCCCGTCTACGACAAATCCGCGCTGCCGCGCCCCGTGCTTCCGGGCCGCGACGGCTGGCTCGCGCTCTGGGACCTCGCCTGGGAGCTGCTCTTCCGCAACGTCAAGGATCCCGGCATCCCCGGCTGGAAGCCGTACCTCACGTGCTTCCCCGGCGTCGACATGATCTGGCAGTGGGACTCGTGCGTGATGGCGTTCCTCACGAACTGGTCCAACGGCACGGTCTCCGCCTTCGACAACCTCGACGACCTCTACGCGCTGCGGCGCGAGTCGGACGGCTTCATGGCGATGGCCTACGACACGAAGACCGGCCTTCCTTCGTACCCCGAGTTCGACGGCCGCATCAATCCGCCGCTGATGGCGTGGGCCGAGCGGGAGCACCTCCTCGCCACGGGCGACGCCTCCCGCCTCCCGCGCGTCCTGCCCGCTCTCGAGGGCTTCTTCGGCTTCGTCGAGGCGCGCCGCCGCCGCTGTTGCGGGCTCTACTACTTCGAGGACCCCGGCTCCTCCGGCATGGACAACGCCCCGCGCGGCGGCTACTGCGCGGCGCAGAACCTCGGCAGCGACGTCTGCTTCGTGGACCTGGCCTGCCAGCAGGCGCTCTCCGCGCGCTGCATCGCGGACCTCGCCCGCGCGCTCGGCGACGGCGCGAAGGCCGCGCGTTACGAGGGCGAGTTCGACCGCATCCGCGGCCTCGTGGACCGCTTCCACTGGTGCCCGCGCGACCGCTACTACCACGACTTCTTCGCGCGCGACCGGGCGGAGGACCGCGTGAAGTTCCTCGGCACGAAGACGGCCGCGGCCTTCTGGACGCTCGCGGCCGGGATCGCCCGCGGCGACCGCCTCCGCGCGATGGTGGACCACCTCTTCGACCCGGCCGAGTTCTACACGCCCGTTCCGTTCGCGTCGCTCTCGCGCGACGACCTCAACTACGACCCGGACGGCGGCTACTGGCTCGGTTCCGTCTGGGCTCCGACGAACCTCGCCGCGATTCGCGGCCTCGCGGACAACGGCTTCGCGGACAAGGCGCGCGAGGCGTCGCTGCGCTACCTCGACGCGATGGTCGCCGTCGCCGCCGACCCCGCGCTCGGCCCTTCGATCTGGGAATGCTACGCGCCGGAGGATCCGCCGCGCCCCGCCACGACCGAGAAGGGCGCCCTCTGCGGCCGCGACTTCGTCGGCTGGAGCGGCCTCGCGCCCATCACGCTCCTCGTCGAGAACGTGATCGGCCTGCGCCGCGACGTCCCCGCGCGCACGCTGCACTGGCAGCTTCCGGACGAACCGCTCGGCCTCGAGAACTTCCGCTTCGGCGAAGGGCTCGTCTCCGCCGTCTGCCTCCGCCGCTCGCCCGAGCCCGGCGGCACCGTCCTGCGCGTCGAAACCGACGTTCCGCTCGTCCTCCGCGCGACCGTCGCCGGCCCCGATCCGCGCGAGGCATCCTTCGATCTCGCCCCCGGGAAACACGAACTTGCGGTCTGACCTCCATGAAACGGATCTCCACGACCCTTCTAGCAGTCCTTTCCGTCCTGCTCGTTCCCTTCGCCGCGTCCGCCGCGTGGACGGTCGACGAGGAACGCGGCTCGATCCACGACGGCCCGGTCGAGATCGGGATCGAGCCGGATCCGCTCCACGAGGGCGGCATCGTCCTCAAGAAGGTCTGGCAGGCGCCGAAGGGCGACTGGAATCTCGACTCGCTTCCGCGGATCGAGGCGGACACCGGCCTCAAGCCCACCGCGATCGAGGGCAGCTTCGCGGCGTGGCACTACGGGCTGCGGTCGTTCGCGCTGCCGGACACGGTGCGATCGATCGGGCGCGCCGCGTTCCTCTCGTGCGAAAACGCGACGAACGCGCTCGTTCTTCCGGCGCAGCTCGAGACGCTCGGCCGCGCGGCGTTCTACTGCGACAAGTCGCTGACGGGCGACCTCGAGATCCCGGCCGGCGTGGACGTGATCGAGATGGAGGCGTTCTACGGCTGCTCCGGCCTCACGGGCCTTTCGTTCGCGCCCGGGTCGCGCCTGGAGCGGATCGAAACGATCGCGTTCAAGCGTTGCGGCGGCATCCGCGGGACGGTCGACTTCTCGCCGTGCGAATCGCTGGAGCGGATCGACCCCGAGGCGTTCGTCGACTGCACGCCGGAGCGCGCGGTCTTCGGCGAGGCGTTCAAGCGGCGCGTCGCGGACGCCCTCCGCGCGGCGGACGCGGCGAACGGCTACCCGCGCGCGTCGACGGACTGGCTCGCGGGGTCGTTCGGGATCGGCGTGCACTGGACGACGCGCTCCACCGACCAGGACGGACGGCGGGGCGATTTCGAAAAGGCCGTCGACGCGTTCGACGTGCCGCGGTTCGTCGCGCAGCTCAAGGACGCCGGCGCGCGGCACGTGATCTTCACGTCCTCGTGGGCCGACCAGCATCCGCCCGCGCCGTGCCCGGCGCTCGACCGCATCCTGCCGGGGCGCACGACGAAGCGCAACCTGTTGCGCGAGATCGCCGACGCGCTCGCCGCGGAGGGCATCCGCACGATCCTCTACTACAACCAGTCCGGCGACCGCACGGACCGCGCGTGGGGCGAGGCGTCCGGCTACCTGGGCGGACGCCTCGAGCAGTTCGGGAGCAACGTCGTCGCCGTCGTGCGGGACCTTTCGCTCGCCGCCGGGCCCAACGTGGCGGGGTGGTGGTTCGACAGCCCGGGCATGGTCTCCGACGCCGGTCCGCACCGCGTCGCGTCCGTCAAGCTCGGCGACTGGAAGTTCCCGTTCCGCGAAATGGCGCTTGCGGCGAAGACCGGCAACCCCGACGCGCTCGTTTCCGTGAACTCGCAGGGCGGGACGTTCGTCTACACGCCGTGCCAGGAATACTTCAGCGGCGAGGAGCTCGTCGACTTCCCGCTCTGCGGACGCACGAACGCGCAGGGGATGCAGATGCACCTCTGGCTCACCGCCGACAACCGCGACTGGGTCCACCAGGGCCGCGGCTTCGCGAGCCCGCGCTTCGAGGACGACTGGCTCCGCGGCTGGCTCGCGCGCCGCCTCGCCGACGGCTGCGCCGTCACGCTCAACGTCGACGTCGACCGAACCGGCCTCCTGAACCCCGCCACGCTCGAACAGATCAAGCGCTGCCTCCCCGCGCACGCCGGGGTTTCGCCGGACGCGGCGTTTTGAGGCGAGAAACCGCTTGCCGGAACGGGCGAGTTGTGGCAGAATCCCATTTGTTTTTCCGCGTCCGCGAAACCGGACGCGCACCGATCCACCGACACGCGACCGAAATGACAACGATCCGCACGCTCCTTACCGACGCCGTCCGGCAGCGCCCCGACGCGACGTTCGTCCGCTGGAAATCCGCCGGGGAATGGAAATCCTGGACCTTCGGCGATCTCGCCGCCCGCGCGCGTTGCGTGGCGGAGGCCCTCGCGAAGCTCGGCGTCAAGGGAGGCGACCGCGTCGCGCTCATGATGGAGAACCGCCCCGAGTGGATGTCGACCTATCTCGGCATCGTCTCGGTCGGGGTCACGTGCGTTCCGGTGGACGCGCGCCTCCACGCGAACGAAGTGTCCCACATCCTGCGCGATTCCGAGGCCGTCGCGCTGTTCGGGTCCGGCAAGGTCGGGCCGCTCGTCCAGGAGATCATGGGGACGATGAAGTTCCTCCGGTCGGTCGTCCTGCTGGACGGCGCGATCGGCGAAGACCGGCGCGAGAGCGGCGTCCGCCTGTACGACTACGACCGGCTCCTCGAGTCCGTCGCGGGCGCGGCGGCGTCGGCCGGCGCGTGCTTCGACAACCACGAGGCGCTCGAGGGCGACGTGGCGTCGATCATCTACACGTCGGGCACGACGGGCCGCAGCAAGGGCGCGATGCTCACGCACGCGAACTTCTGCGCGCAACTCGCGGTGCTCGAGTATTTCACGGTCCGGACGGACGACAACTTCCTGCTCGTCCTGCCGTTGCACCACGCGTTCGCATTCACGGCGAATTTCCTCGTCCCGCTCCGCGTCGCCTGCGAGATCTCGATGGTCGAGAACCTCCGCACGATTCCCGAAAACATGAAGGAGACGCGGCCGACGGTGCTTCTGGCGGTCCCGCTCCTCGCCGAAAAGATGCTCGGCGCGATCATGAAGAAGCTCCACAAGAGCACGGCCGCCCGCGCGCTCATGGCGATGGGGCTTTCGCGCGTCGTCGGGAAGAAGATCGTCGCGCAGCTCGGCGGGCGCCTCCGCATCATCATCTGCGGCGGCGCGGCGAGCGACCCGGACGTGCTCCGGCAGTGGACGAAGTTCGGCGTCAAGACGCTCCAGGGCTACGGCCTCACGGAGACGGCGCCCATCTGCGCGCTCGCGCCGGAGGACGCGATCCGCTTCGAGTCCGTCGGCAAGGCGCTGCCCGGCCACGAACTGCGCATCGCCGATCCGAACGGGGACGGCGTGGGCGAAATCGAGGTGCGCGGCCCGTCGGTCATGAAGGGCTACTTCCGCAACGAGGACGCCACGAAGGAGTGCTTCGACGGGGACGGCTGGTTCCGCACCGGCGACCTCGGGACGATGGACGCGGACGGCTACGTCACGATCACGGGCCGCAAGAAGAGCCTCATCGTGAACCGCGAGGGCAAGAACATCTACCCGGAGGAGGTCGAGCTCGTGATCAACGCGTGCCCGCACGTCCTCGAGTCGATCGTTCTCGGGTACCACGTGCCCGGCGAGAAGAAGGGCGAGCACGTCGGCGCGATCGTCGTGGCGGACCTGGACAAGATCGCCGAGGACCGCAACCGGGGCGACGCGGCGTCCGCTTCGCCCCTCTCCGACGACCAGATCCGCAAGCTCTGCGTGGACGAAATCCACGCGGCGATGAAGGAGATTTCGACCTACAAGCACCCGCGCCGCATCCAGGTCCGCTTCGACCCGCTGCAGAAGACCAACACGCTCAAGGTCAAGCGCTACCTCTACTCGCTCGACGGCGCCGCGGATCCGTCCTGAATCGCATCTCGGGGCACGAAGCCGGATGTGCCCTTCGGGCGAGGGAGGCGCAGCCGAAAATCCCGGGGCCGTGCGGTCGGGGCGCCCGCGCGGGCGTCTCGCG
>JAFPUX010000512.1 GCA_017413145.1 Kiritimatiellia bacterium
ACGCCGCCCTCGCCGCCGCGCTCGTCCCGGACTGGGACGGCCGCGGCGTCACCGTCATCGACCACGGGCGCACGACCATCGACGGCTGGTACCGCGGCATCGCCGCGCGGCTCTGCCCGGGGCGCCGCTACCGCACGCTGTGCCTTCCGCGCGCCGCGGGCTTCGCGCTCGGCGCGCTCTCCTCGGGCCTCTCGAACCTCCTGCGCCGCACGCACCCGGTCTTCGACCCGACCTTCTACTCCGCGCACCACGTCGCCGCCGACCTGGACTTCTCCGACGCCCGCCTTCGCGCCGGCCTCGCCGCCGCCGGCGTCCGGCCGGACGGCGGCGCGGCCGTTTGACCGGGCGCCCGCGGCTTTGGTAGAATCGACGGCGTTCACGCAACACACCCCACCAACCCCCGCCATGAACTTCCGCCTCAAGTCCGTCCCCGCCGACCTCAAGCCCGCGCTCAAGATCCTCGCGAAGCGCTACCCCGCCCTCGCCGGCGGCGCGGACGCGACCCCGCTCTCGTTCGAGAAGCTCCCCGACCCGGCCGCGCCGGCGTCCGTCGCCGCCGCACCGAAGGGGACGACCGTCCGCTACGCGCGCCGCTGCGACGCGCTGCGCCTCGTCGGCCGCCTGCTCGCGGGCGAAAAGCCCGCCGCGCCCGAGCGCAACCCGTTCGAGCGCTTCGGCGTGATGATCGACCTCTCGCGCAACGCCGTGATGAAGGTCGACTACGCCAAGTCCGTCCTCGAGCGCCTCGCGGTCCTCGGCTACGACTACGCGATGCTCTACACGGAGGACGTCTACGAGCTGCCCGGCGAGCCCTACTTCGGCATGTTGCGCGGGCGCCTGACCGCGGCCGACGTGCGCGCGATCGACGACCACGCCGCCGCGCTCGGCATCGAGCTCGTGCCCTGCCTCGAGACGCTCGGCCACCTCGAGCAGATCTTCCGCTGGAAGGCCTACGAGGGCGTCCGCGACATCGACGGCATCCTCCTCGCGGGCGAGGAAAAGACCTACGCGCTCGTCGAGAAGATGCTCCGCTTCTGGCGCGACAACGTCCGCTCGAAGACGATCAACCTCGGCCTCGACGAGGCGTGGCGCCTCGGCCAGGGCGAATACAAGAAGCGCTTCGGCGAACGCAAGGTCTTCGACATCATGATCGAGCACGTCGACCGCATCTCCGCCATCTGCCGCAAGCTCGGCGTCGACGCCGTCATGTGGAGCGACATGTGGTTCCGCGCGGGCTCGAAGAAGCACGACTACTACGACCTGGACGCCGACATCCCCGCCGCGATCGCGAAGCGCATCCCGGACAACGTCCGCCTCTGCTACTGGGACTACTACCACAAGGACGCGGCCTTCTACGAGAAGATGATCGCGAAGCACCGCGCCCTCCACGGCGAGCCGATGATGGCGTCCGGCGTCTGGACGTGGGGCACGTTCTGGTACGCGCACCGCATCACGCGCGCCACGGCCATGGCGTGCGTGGACGCCTGCCGCAAGACCGGCCTCAAGGACCTGCTCTTCACGATGTGGGGCGACGACGGCGGCTTCTGCGACTTCGAGAGCGCCTTCGCCGGCCTCGCCTGGGCCGCCGAGCGCGCCTTCACGGGCGCCGCGCCGGACGAGAAGGTCCTCGAGAAGCGCTACGCCGCGCTCTTCGGCGGCGCGTCCTGGAAGGCCGTGACCGCGCTCGGCGAATGGACGGACGGCCTGACGTCCGAGCTGATCTGGGACGACCCGATCATGAACCTCCGGGCGGGCGTCCGCCGCCTCCAGGCCGGATACGAGCTCTACAACACCACGACGGGCCAGAAGCACGGCGACCTGGAGGCGGGACTCAAGAAGACGGCCGCCGTCCTCGCCCGCGCGCCCGTCTCCAAGGGCGGCCAGGGCGGCAGCACGACCTACGCCCGCGCGCTCTGCGCGGCCGTCCTCGCGCGCATCGCGCTCGCCGAGGCGATGTTCGACGCGTGGTCGCTCCCGAAGGCGAAGCGCCGCGCCGCGATCAAGGCGAAGGCCCTGCCCGCCGCGCGGAAGAACGTCCGCGCGATGGAGGATTTCCTCGCCGAGTTCCGCGCCATGTGGCTTTCGCACAACCGGCCGCAGGGCCTGGAGACGACGCAGATCCGCCTCGCCGGCGCGGTCGAGCGCGCGGCCGAATGCGTGCGCCGCCTCTCGGACTTCGCCGCGGGCCGCGCGGACACGGTCCCGGAGCTGGACGACCTCGCGCGCGTTGACTTCAAGCCGGAACTCTCCGGCTGGCCCAACTGGGCGCGCGTCGCCCACGGCACCGTCATCGCCTAGTGCGCATTTTCCGGTTGACCCGCGGGGCCGTTTCGGCTATCTTTCCGCCCCGTTCCGCGCAATTCCCGCGCGGGACGGCAGCCGGCGGCAACCCACCGAGGCGCCGGTGCCGGGTCTGGAGGTGAATCGCATGATCGTCGTCAAAACCAAGAAAGGCGAACCCATCGAGAAGGCCATCAAGCGCCTGAAGAAAGCGATGGACAAGGAGGGCATCATCAAGCAGGTCCGCGCGGCCCGCTACTTCGAGAAGCCCTGCGAGAAGAAGCGCCGCAAGTCCGAGCGCGCCCGCGCCCGCGCCCGCTCGATCGCCCGCCGCCAGGCCCTCGCCGCCACGATGCCCCGCATCTAGGCCGCGACCGCACGCCTCCGCGCCGCGCCCTCCGTTTCCCGGAAGGCGCGGCGCGTTCCTTTCCGCATTCATCATTCTCCATTCGTCATTCATCATTCGAAGTGGACGCCCTCCCCTACATCGACCGCCTCCCCCTGCGGGCCCTCGGCGAAGACCTCGCCGTGGACGCGGCGCCCACGCTCCACCTCTCGCGGCCGCGACTGCTCGACCACCGTCCCGCCGCGCCGCGCCTCACGGTCCTCTTCTCCGAATCCGCGCCGCCCGCGCGCGCCGAGGTCGAGGCAATGCTCGAGGAGTTCCTCCGCGCCGAGACCGCGCGCCGCCTCGCCCCGCGCCTGATGGCGCTGGCGGACCGCGCCGGCGTCCCCCGCCCCTCCGCCGTCCGCGTCGCGCGGCAGAAGACGCGCTGGGCGTCCCGCTCCTCGAGCGGGACGGTGTCGCTCAGCGTCCTGCTGCTCTTCCTCCCCGCGCCGGTCGCCGACCACGTGCTGCTGCACGAGCTGTGCCATGTCGTCCACATGGACCATTCGCCGGCGTTCCACGCGCTGCTCGCGCGCCTCGACCCGCTCGCCCGCGCCCACGACGCCGCGCTGCGGACCGCCGACCGGGACTACGTCCCCCGCTGGATCAACCCCCGCTCGCGCTAGCGCGCTTGCGTTCGCGCGGGCAAACGCGTATACTCCCGCGCCGTTCCGCGAGACGGAAAAACGCACGGGCACCCCGCCCCGCGCCGGCCGCGGCTCCATTGGAGACAGAAGCCATGTGGGATTACTCCGAAAAAGTCCTCGACCATTTCCACCACCCCCGCAACGTCGGCACGCTCGAGAACCCGGACGGCGTGGGCGAGGTGGGCGCGCTCGCCTGCGGCGACGCGCTCAAGCTCATGTTCAAGCTCGACAAGGACGGCCGCATCGCGGACGTGAAGTTCCAGACGTTCGGCTGCGCCAGCGCCATCGCGTCCTCCTCCGCCCTCACCGAGATGATCAAGGGCATGACGCTGGAGGAGGCGGCCAAGGTCACCAACGCCGACATCGCCAAATATCTCGACGGACTGCCCGAGCAGAAGATGCACTGCTCCGTCATGGGCATGGAGGCGCTCGAGGCCGCCATCGCCAACTACCGTACCGGCGACACCACGGTGCGCCAGCTCAAGGACGACCCGCTCGTCTGCACCTGCTTCAACGTCCACGAGAGCGAGATCGTCGAGGCGATCCGCATCAACAAGCTCACGACCGTCGAGCAGGTCACCAACTACACCAAGGCCGGCGGCGCCTGCGGCAAGTGCAAGGG
>JAFPUX010000513.1 GCA_017413145.1 Kiritimatiellia bacterium
GGCAAGACGACGACGCTCTACGCCTGCCTCGGCCAGATCAACAAGCCCGACCGCAAGATCATCACCGTCGAGGACCCGGTCGAATACCAGATGTCCGGCATCAACCAGGTCGCCGTCCACGCCGACATCGGCATGACGTTCGCGGCGGCGCTGCGCGCCATCCTCCGCCAGGCGCCGAACATCGTGATGATCGGCGAAATCCGCGACCTCGAGACCGCCGGCATCGCGACCGAAGCGGCCCTCACGGGCCACCTCGTGTTCTCGACGCTGCACACCAACGACGCGCCCTCCGCGATCACCCGTCTGCTGGACATGGGCGTGAAGAACTTCCTCGTGGCGTCCGCGCTGCGCGCCGTCATGGCCCAGCGCCTCGTCCGTTCCATCTGTCCGGACTGCCGCGAGGAATACGAGCCGGAACTCAAGGAAATCACGGCGCTCGGCCTCGATCCGGCGCAGTACCAGGGCACGAAGATCTTCCGCGGCACCGGCTGCCAGCGCTGCAACCGCAGCGGCTACAAGGGGCGCAAGGGCCTCTTCGAAATCTTCAAGCTCGACGACGAGATCCAGCAGATGATCTTCGACAACCGCCCGGCGCGCGACCTGCGCGAACGCGCCCGCGAGACCGGCATGCGGACGTTGCGCGAGGACGGCGTCCGCAAGGTGCTCGCCGGCATCACCACCGTCGCGGAGGTCCTCCGCGTGACGATGGGAGACGAGAACTAGCGCCGGCCGCCAGACCGAACGACCTTCAGACCGAGAGACCGAGACATGATCGACTACACGATGGAAGACCTCATGCAGGCCGCCTGCGACAACGGGGCTTCCGACATCCACATCGAGGTCGGCAACCCGCCGCTGCTGCGCGTCCACGGCGAGCTCGAGAAGCTCGACATGGAGCCGCTGCAGCCGGAAGACACGGATCTGCTGATGCGTTCGATCGCCACCGAGGCGCAGATCGACAGCGTGAACAACAACGGCGGCTCCGACTTCGGCTACGCCTTCCAGGACCAGGCCCGCTTCCGCGTGAGCGTCTACAAGCAGAAGGGCCTCATCGGCATCGTCCTGCGTCTCATCCCGAACAAGATGATTCCGTTCAACAAGATCGGCCTGCCGGAGGAAGTCACGGAAATCCTCTACAAGCCGCGCGGACTCATCCTCGTCACCGGCCCGACCGGCTCCGGCAAGACGACGACGCTCACGTCGATGCTCAACTTCATCAACGAAAGCCGCGCCTGCCACATCATCACGATCGAGGACCCGATCGAATTCTACCACACGCACAAGAAGTCCTCGGTGACGCAGCGCGAGATCGGCGCGGACGTTCCGAGCTTCGCCGAAGCCCTGCGCCGCGCGCTGCGCCAGGACCCGGACGTGATCCTCGTCGGCGAAATGCGCGACCTCGAGACGATGGAAGCCGCGATCACCGCGGCCGAAACGGGCCACCTCGTCTTCGCCACGCTGCACACCACGGGCGCGGCCTCGACGGTCGACCGCATCGTCGGCGCGTTCCCGACCGACCAGCAGGGCCAGATCCGCATGCAGCTCTCGGTCGGCCTCGTCGCCGTCATCTCCCAGCTGCTGATCCCGCGCATCGACAAGCCCGGCCGCGTCGCCGCGTTCGAGATCATGATCAACACGCCGTCGATCGCCTCCATGATCCGCGACGGCAACACGCACCGCATCAACTCCGACATCCAGACCGGCGCCAAGTACGGCATGCAGACGCTCGACTCGCACCTGCTCTCGCTCTACACGCACGGCATGATCTCCTACGAGGAGTTCATCTCCAAGTCCCGCGACCCCGACACGCAGCTGGAGAAGATCAAGGAGATGCAGGGGGAATAGGCCATGTCAGACGACAGCAAGTACTCCATCGATCCGGTTCTCGAGATCCTCCACCAGACGGGGATGCTCGACGACGACGCGTGCGACGAGATCCTCGCCCAGAAGGAAGGCTCCGCCAAGGACATCCGCGACCTCGTCGTGGACGGCGGATACATGACCGAGGACGACCTGCTCGGCGCCATCGCCGCCAACAACGGGACGGAAGTCGTCGCCCTCGCCGGCGTCGACCTCTCCACGGACGCGCTCAAGTGCGTCCAGGGCTCCGTGGCGCGCATGTACGGCGTCGTCCCGATCGAGTTCGACGGAACGACCGTCACGCTCGCCACGTACACGATCCCCTCGCCGGTCGTTTCCGACGAACTCGGTTTCGTCCTCGGCAAGGAAATCCGCTTCGTCCTCGCCCGCAAGGAAGAGGTGCTCGACTGCATCTCCCGCTACTACGGCGCGCAGGACTCCACGGTCGACAACTACCTCTCGCTCACCGAATTCGAGACCGGCGCCGCGGCCGGCATCGGCGAAGGCGACGAGATGGACGAGAAGGCCCTCACCGAGGCCGCCAACTCCACGCCCGTCATCCGCCTCGTGCAGCTCGTCCTTCACCAGGCCGTCCAGGCGCGCGCGTCCGACATCCACTTCGAGCCCTTCGAGAAGGAGTTCCACATCCGCTACCGCGTCGACGGCGCGCTCTACGAGATGACGCCGCCCCCGAAGTCGCTCGCCACGCCCGTCATCTCCCGCATCAAGGTCATGTCGGGCCTCAACATCGCCGAGCGCCGCCTCCCGCAGGACGGCCGCATCCAGCTGCCCGTCGGCAACCGCATCATCGACCTCCGCGTGTCCTGCCTGCCCACGCAGTTCGGCGAGTCGGTGGTGCTCCGCGTGCTCGACCGTTCCGTCGTGTCGCTCGACCTGGAAAACCTCGGCATGCCCGAGGACGTCTACAACGGCATCGGCGAGGACATCGAGAAGCCCAACGGCATCATCATCGTGACCGGCCCGACCGGCTCCGGCAAGACCACCACGCTGTACTCCTGCCTGCGACGCATCAACAAGGAAGGCACCAAGATACTCACCGCCGAGGAACCGGTCGAATACGACATCGACGGCCTCGTGCAGGTGCCGATCAACCCGATCCAGGGCAACACGTTCCCGCTCGTGCTGCGCGCCTTCCTCCGCCAGGACCCGGACGTCATCATGGTCGGCGAAATCCGCGACCTCGAGACGGCGCAGATCGCGGTCCAGGCGTCCCTCACGGGCCACTTGGTGTTCTCGACCCTGCACACCAACGACGCCGCCGGCGCCGTGACGCGTCTCGTCGACATGGACGTGGCGCCGTACCTGATCGCCTCGACGCTCAACGCCGTGCTCGGCCAGCGTCTCGTCCGCAAGGTCTGCAAGAACTGCGCGACGAGCTACGACCCGACGCCCGAGACGCTCAAGCGCCTCGGCCTCACGGACGACCAGGTCGCGGGCAACAAGTTCTGGTTCGGCGCGGGCTGCGACGTGTGCAACAAGTCCGGCTACAAGGGGCGCAAGGGCCTCTACGAGCACCTGCTCGTCACCGACCCGATCCGCGTGATGATCACCGAGAAGAAACCCACGCTCGCCATCCGCGAGAAGGCGCGCGAGCTCGGCATGCGCACCATGCGCGAGGACGGCATCCGCAACATCCTCGACGGCTCGACGACCGTCGACGAAGTGCTGCGCTACACGTGATGCGGCCGGCGCCGGCCGCGCGAAAAAAAGCGGTTGACACAACGGCGGCGGTTTGCTAGTCTCCGCTCCGTTTCCGGCCCCACGGGCACGTCCGGACGGCCGGGAAAAACCTCCGCGGGGAGGTGGCGCAATTGGTTAGCGCTCCGGACTGTCGATCCGGTGGTTGCGGGTTCGATCCCCGTCCTTCCCGCCAGTTTTCGCGGGCCGACCCTTCCGGGCCGGCCCGCGTCTTTTCCGGACTCCGCGCTTTTCGCTTGCGCGGAAACGGGGAAAGCGGCATAATCCGACACCGTTCGCATGACCATCGAAGAAGAAAACGACACCGTCCGGCGCGCGCTGGAGGAGAAGAAGGCGGAGGACGCCGCGTCGTACGACGTGCGCGGCCGGTCGAGCGTCACGGACGCGACGGTCGTCGCGTCCGCCACGAGCGTTCCGCACCTGCGCGCGCTCGCGGTCGCCGTCGAACGCGCGATGGCGGCGAAGGGCGCGCACGCCCGCGTGTCGGGCGACGCGGAGAGCGCGTGGATCGTCCTGGACTATTCGGACCTGATGGTCCACCTCTTCCTCCCGGACGCGCGCCGCTACTACGACATCGAATCGCTCTGGAAGAAGTCCTGACCATGCCGTTCCATCCCGTCCGCGCCGTCCGGCACTGGCTCGAATACGTCGCCATCGCGACCGTCGGGCTGTTCCTCCGGGTGCTGCCGCTCGCGGCGGCCCAGTGCGTCGCTTGGGTCCTCGCCCGCGCCGGCTACGCGCTGATGCGGTCCCGCCGCAACGAGGCGAAGCGCCGCATCCGGCTCGTCAAGGGAGACCGCATGACGAAGGCCGAGGTGGACGCCACGGCCTGGATTTCGTTCCGCAACATCGTCTTCAACGCGGTCGACATGTTCCGGATCCGCTCCTTCACGAAACAGGAAGCGGCGCGCCGCATCGAGGACCTGCGCGTCGTGGTCGAGCGCATCGAGGACGTGCTCGCGAAAGCGGGCGGCGCGGGCGCGATCATCGCGGTGCCGCACTGCGGCAACTGGGACCTGGTCGGTTCCGCCGTCTACCTTTGCGGCATTCCCGTCTTCAGCGTGGCCGGCAAACAGCGCAACCCGTGGACGAACCGCTACATCAACCGCCTCCGCGAAGGTTGCGGCATGCAGGTGCTGGAACGCGGCGAAGCCGGCGGGCGGACCTACATCGAAATGCTGCGCCGCATCCGCCGCGGCGAGGTCTTCGCGATCCTGCCGGACACCCGGTCGCGCACGCCCGCGCTCGAAGTGCCGTTCCTCGGAGGAACGGCCAACCTCGCCCGCGGCATGGGGCGGCTGGCCTGCCAGGCCGGCGCGCCGGTCATCCCGCTCGTCATCCGCCGGACGTCGTGGCGGCGGTTCATCATCGATTTCGAACAGACCGTCTGGCCGGACGCCGGCGCGACGCGCGACGCGGAGGAACTCCGCATCACCCGCGAAGTGCTGAAGCGCTTCGACGCGGCGATCCGCGCGACGCCCGAACAGTGGTTCTGGTACAACAAGCGGTGGGTTCTCGATCCCGTCGAACCGGCTGCCGCGGCCGCGGCAGCCGAGCCCGAACCCGCCGCCGAGCCGCCGCCCGTCCGCGACCTTCCGGCCGAGCCCGCTTCCGCGCCCGTTCCGGAACGGGCGCCGGCGATGGCGCCCGGAAACCGCCCCCCGTCCGCCGGCAACCGGCCGAAACGGAAAAAGCACAAGAAAAAACGCAAGTAAAAAGAGGTCCCGACATGAGAATCTTCTGCCACCTTTCCTTCGTCGCCTTCCTGCTCGCGCTCGCGCTGCAGTTTCTCGTCGTCCGCGACGCGGAAAAGGGCGTCGTCGCCAACATGGACAACCTCCAGCGCGACCGCGCCGCCGAACGCGCCGCCCTCGGCAGCGGCGAGACGGCCGAAGCCCGCACGCCGAAGAAGGCTTTTCTCGGCGATTTCCGCAACGAAACGAGGCAGAAGGTCGAGAAGGCCGCGGGATTCGACGTCCCGAAGCTCGCCCTCGGCGCGCTCGTCCTCGCGCTCGCGCTCTGGGCCGTCGCGATCCTGCGCAAGGAGGACCGCCCCTACTACGGCACGAACGGCGTACTTCTCGTCGTGTTCTGCCTCGTCCGCTGGCTCAACTTCCTGTAGCCGCGGACGTCAGGCGAGCGCTTCCGCCAGCGCCAGCTCGAGGAGCGTGGCGGGGTTCAGGGAGACGGTGACCGCGTTCTCGTGGGCGCGCATGACGGCGAGCCGCGCGCGGACGGTCTGCGCGCGCGTCCACTTGTTCGCCTGGGCGACGATGCGCGCCTTCATGAAGCCGGGGCGCGCGAGGACGTCGAACTTGCCCAGGTCGCGCACGGCCTCGCGGTCCTCGTCGGAAAGCGCGGGCGACCAGGCCTGCCCGACGAGTTGGCCGCGCTCGCGGGCGTCGACCAGGAGCGCGATTTCGTTGAGGCAGTTCTCCAGCACGATCAACAGGAAGATCGCGTCGACCTTCTGCGAGAGCAGGTTCCGCAGCGCGGCCCGCGCGGCCGGCAGGTCGCGCGAACCGAAGGCGGCCGCGAAGTCCCACGGCACGTCCGCGCCGTGGAACGTGCAGATCGTCAGCACGTCTTCGACCGTCGGCTCCCTGCCGGCGGTGTAGGCGAAGAGCTTCTCGCTTTCCGAAACGAGCGTGAGGCCGTCCGTCCCGACGCGGTCGACGAGCGCGCGCATGGCGTCCGCGCCCATCGTCCGCCCCTGCGCGGCGAGCGTCTTCTGGAGGATCTTGAGCGCGGCGTCGGCGCTGCCGCCGGCGCATTCGTCGACGCGGGCCGCGCCGTCCTTGGCCATCGCCTTGAACGTGTTGGCGAGGGCGGAGTTCTTGGCGATCGCGGTGCCCGTGACGAGGAGCGAGACGCCCTCGGGCAGTCCCTTTTCGCGCAGCTCGGTGCGGAACGCCTCGACCGCGTCGCGCACGGTCTCGGACTTGGACGTCCGGTCCGTCCCGCAGAACGAGACGTTGCGGAGCCAGACGACCTTGTCCTCGGCGAAGAAGCTCGTCTGCAGCATCGCCTGGCGCACGGCGGCGAGAGCGGCGAGGGCGTCGTCCACGCGGTCGACGAGGCCGTTCACGATCTCGAGCCCGAAGTCTCCCTTCTTGTAGTCGGGCAGCACGGACCGGACGATTTCGTCGGCCGTCTGCTCGACGAGATACGCGTCCGGACCGAGGACGAGGTAGGCTGACGGTTTCTTGCTCAAGGGGATTCGGGCCGGTGTTCCGCCGGCGTCGGTGGAGTCTACCACATCCCCTCGCGCGAACGCAAACGCGCCGGCGATTGCGGGCGAAACGGCGGTGTGGTAGACTGGCGCGCCATGAACGACACGAACCCCGCCGGCGACGAGCCGATCCGTTTCTCCATGGACTCCCACGTGACGACGCGCGTGAAGCGCGTCTTCGCCGCGAACGACTCCGACTGCGATTTCACCCGGTTCGACTGGGGCCGCCACGGCTGGCGCGCGCAGTGGATCCGCGCCGCGGGTGACGGCGGCGCGAAGCCCGGCGTCTGGGCTTTCCGCCGCCTCTTCCGGCTCGACAAGCCGGAAACCGTTCTCCTCCAGGTCACCGCCGACCAGCGCTACGACCTGTGGGTCGACGGCGTCGGGGCCGGCTTCGGCAGCGAGCGCGGCCTGCACAACTCGTGGTTCTACGAAACCTACGAGGCGCGTCTCGAACCCGGCGACCACGTGATCGTCGCGCGCGTCTGGTGGACCGGCCGCGGCACGTCGCTCCAGCACGCCGGCCACGCGACGGCCGACCGCCCCGGCTTCCTCCTGCACGCCCCGAAGCCGTTCGACGAGCTCCTCGACACCGGCCCGGACGCGTGGGAGGCGCTGCCGCTCGCGGGCTACTCGTTCCTCAACCCCTACGACCAGGTCCAGGGCGCCTACCTCGCCGTCGGCGCGCGCACGCGGCTCGACGGCCGCTCGAACGCCCGGGACTGGGTAACCGGCGAGGGCGACGGCTGGGAGCCCGCCGTCGCCAACGGCCTCAAGACCGCGTTCCGCGCGCAGCCGAACGCCGCGGACGACTGGCACAACCTGACGCCCGGCACGCTGCCGGAGATGCGGCAGTCCAGCCCGGTGGCCGGCACCGTCCGCTACGCCGCCGCGGTGACGCAGGACAAGGCCGGCGAGCCCGGCGGCGAACTCGCGGACTTCGGGCTCGAGCCCGTCCGCATGGCGGAGTCCGACCCCGATCTCGCGGCGGCGTGGCAGCGCACGATCCCGGCCGACTCGTCCGGTCTCCCCCCCGGCCCGCCGGTCGTCGTCCCGGCGCGCAGCGCGCAGCGCGTGATCGTCGACCTCGGCGACTACTTCTGCGCGTTCCCGTTCATCTGCGTGTGCGGCGGCCGCGGGGCGGACGTCTCGATCCGCTGGGCCGAGGCGCTCCTCAAGGGAACGACCGGCACCGAAAAGGGCCCGCGCGACGAGATCGACGGCAAGTACTTCCAGGGCCTCGCGGACGCGTTCGTCGCGCCGGGCGGGGACGAGCCCGAAAGCTTCGAGCCGCTGTGGTTCGAGGCGGGCCGGTTCGTCGAGATCGTCGTCCGCACCGCGGACGAGCCGCTCGAGTTCATCGAGTTCTCGCTGCGCGAAACGGGCTACCCGATCGACTGGGCCTACCGATTCGAATCGAACGACTCGCGCTGGGCCGGCGCGCTCCGCATCATGGAGCGGACGCTGCAGATGTGCTCGCACGAGAGCTACTTCGACTGCCCCTACTACGAGCAGCTCATGTACGGCGGCGACTCGCGTCTGGAGATGCTCGCGACCTACGCGGCGACGCGCGACGCCCGCCTCCCGCGCAAGGCGATGACGGTGCTCGACCGCACGCGCTCCGAGGCGGGGCTCACGCAGTCGCGCCAATCGCCGGACGAAGTGCAGGTCATCCCGCCCTACGCGCTGCACTTCGTGCAGATGGTCGCCGACTACATGCTCTGGCGCGGCGACAGGGCGTTCGTCCGCAAGCGCCTCTCCGGCGTCCGCGCCGTGCTGAACGCCTGGGCCGAGCGCATCGGCGAGGACGGCCTCGCCCGCAACCCGCGCGGCTGGAACTTCGTCGACTGGAACTACTCGTGGTTCGGCGGCGTCGCGCCGAACGGCGACGTCGGCTGCGCGAGCCCCGTGAACAACCTGCACTTCGCCTGGGCCCTCCGCATGGCGGCCCAAGTCGAGGACTGGGCCGGCGACCCGGAGCTCGCGGCGTGGGACCGCCGCCAGGCCGAGCGCATCGGCCGAGCGGTCGTCGCGGTCTACTGGGACGACACGCGCAACCTCTTCGCCGAGGACAGGGCGCACACGAGGTTTCTCGAGCACACGCAGTGCATGGCCGTGCTCGGCGGGTTCGTTCCGGTCGGACGCGAGGCCGCGCTCGGCGAGGCGCTCGCCACGGCGGAGGACCTCGACCGGACGACCGTCTACTACCGCTCGTACCTGATCGACGCGTTCCGCGCGCTGCGCCGTCCGCTCGACCTGTACCGTTGCTTCGACCTGTGGTTCACGCTGGAGCCGCTCGGCATGAAGACCGTGCTGGAGCAGCCGGAGCCGACGCGATCGGACTGCCACGCGTGGGGCTCGCACCCGATGTACCACGTGCTCGCGTCCGTTGCCGGCATCCGGCCGGCGGCGCCCGGCTTCGCCGCGGTGCGAATCGAGCCGCAGCCCGGCCCGCTCCGCAACCTGCGCTGCGCCGTGCCGCACCCGTCGGGCGGCGAGGTCCGCCTCGACCTCGCGCGCGGCGCGGACGGCCGCTGGCACGGCGAAGTCTCCACGCCGCCGGACGTGCCCTTCGAGCTCGTCCTGAACGGCGAAACGCTCCGCCGCCCGGGCGGCGCCCTCCGTATCTAGCGGCGAGCCGCCGGTGCAAGGAAAAGCCCCGCAAACGCGGACGTTTGCGGGGCTTTCGGAATGGTGGGAGTAGAGGGATTCGAACCCACGACCCAGTGATTAAGAGTCACTTGCTCTACCAGCTGAGCTATACTCCCGGCGCAAAAAAATTGGAGCGAGCTAAGGGATTCGGACCCTCGACATCTACCTTGGCAAGGTAGCGCTCTACCACTGAGCTAAGCTCGCTCGTTTGCGTGAAAGCGAGGAGAAGTCTAGTAAAACGGCCGTGGAAATGCAAGCGTTTTTTTGCGGCGGTCCGGCGACCTTGCCTTTTCTCCCCCCGCGGCGTAGAATCCCGCGCCGTCCCGAAGGGGAGCGCACGCCATGAAAATCTGCCGCACCAAAAAGTCCCTGTCCGCCCTGTCCGACGCCTGGCACCAGGCCGGCGAAACGGTCGCCATCGTCCCCACGATGGGTTATCTGCACGAAGGACACCTGTCGCTCGTCCGCCTCGCGAAGAAGAAGGCCCGCCGCGTGGCCGTGTCCGTCTTCGTGAACCCGACGCAGTTCGGACCGAACGAGGACTTCGAGCGGTACCCGCGCGACGAACGGCACGACTTCGCGCTGCTGCGCGCCGAGGGCGTGGACGCCGTCTTCGCCCCGGCGCCCGAAGACATGTACGCCGAGGACGCCACCGTGTCGCTCGTCGAGTCGAAGCTCTCGAAGGTCCTGTGCGGCGCGTTCCGGCCGACGCACTTCGCCGGCGTGCTCACGGTCGTGCTCAAGCTCTTCAACGTCTCCCGCGCCGACGTGGCGGTGTTCGGCCAAAAGGATGCGCAGCAGCTGGCCGTGATCCGGCGCATGGTGCGCGACCTGGACGTCCCGGTGGAGATCGTCGGTGCGCCGCTCGTCCGCGAAAAGGACGGCCTCGCGCTCTCGTCGCGCAACACGTATCTCTCCGCGGCGGAGCGTCGGCGCGCCCTCTCGCTGCACAAGGCGCTCGACGCGGCCGAGGCGGACTACCGCGCCGGGAAAACCGATCCGGCGGCCGCGACCGCCCGGATCGCGAAGGCGCTCGCGAAGTCGTGCGATTCCGTGGACTACGCCGAGGCCGTGGACGCGGACACGCTCGAGCCGGTGAAGAAGCTCGGTCCGAACACGCTCCTCGCCGTCGCGGCGTACGTCGGCAAGACGCGCCTCATCGACAACCACCTGCTCTAGCGGGCGGGCGGCAGGCGGCGGGCGGCGCGGTCCGCGAGCGGGAAGACGAGGCGGAAGCAGGCGCCCTGGCCGGGGCGCGAGCTCACGTCGATGCGGCCGCCGTGGTCCTCGACGATGCGCTTCACGATCGCCAGGCCGATGCCGTGGCCGCCCGCGCGGCCGCTGTGGAACGGCTCGAAGAGCTTCGCGAACTCCTCCGGCGGGATGCCCGTCCCGCTGTCGCGGAACGACACGGCGAGGTCGCGGTCGTCCGCGGAGAGGCCGATCGAGAGCAGGCCTCCGTCCGGCATCGCCTGCAGCGCGTTCTTCACGAGGTTGAAGAACACGCGCTGGAGCTGGCTCGCGTCCGCGCGGATCGCGGGGAGCGACGCGGGGTGGTCCACCTCGATCCGGACCGAGCGCTCCTGGACGTCCGCGCGCAGCACCTGGAGCGACTTCTCGAGCACGGCGAGCACGTCGCAGCGCTCAAGGTGCGGGGCGCCGTTGCGGAGCGCGTTGAGGAATTCGGAGAGGATGCCGTCCAGGCGCGCGATTTCGTCGCGCGCCACGCGGACGCAGTCGCCGAGCTCGGCGCGGTCGGCTTCGTCCGGGAGTTTCTTCACGGAGCGCTCGAGCAGCTGCAGGTGGATGCCGAGCGCGTTGAGCGGGTTGCCGATTTCGTGCGCGAGCGAGGCGGCGAGCATGCGGACGGCCTGCATGCGCTCGCTTTCGAGCGCGGCCTGGGCGTCCTCGCGTTCGCGCGTGACGTCGCGCAGCATCGCCACGACGCCCTCGCCGTCCTCGAGCGGGAACGCGCGCACGGACAGCACGCGCCGCTGCGGGCGGAACACCTCGATCTCGGCGGTCGAAACGCGCGCCCCGCCGTCCGGCTCCGCGCCGGCGAGGGCGGCCCAGTCCACGTCCGGCAGGTAGCGCTCCATCGGGCGCGACCGCTGCCGCGCGAGCTCGAAACCGAGCATCTCCTCGGCGGTGCGGTTCGCGTAGTCGAGGTTTCCCTCGGGGGTCACGACGAGGACGCCTTCCTGCACGGACTGCAGCACGGTCTCGAGGAAGCCGCGCCGGCGCGCGAGGAAAGCGAGCTTCTGGTCTACGTTCGATTCGCTCATGGCGTCTCCTTCGCGCCGCGGCGCGGGGCGACGCCCCAGGCCGCGAGCTTGCGGTGCAGCGTGCGGCGGTTGATGCCGAGTTCGTCTGCGGCCTTGGAACGGTTTCCGCCGCACCGTTCCAAGGTGGCAAGAATCTGCCGTTTCTCCGTTTCCGCCAGGGATTCTCCCGTGCTGGCGGAGACGTCGAAGTCCGGCGCACCGGCGCGGGCGCCGGCGGCGTCGCGGATTTCGGCCGGGACGTCCGCGACCGTGATCGTGTTGCCGCGCGAAAGCACGGTCATGCGCTCGACCGCGTTGCGCAGCTCGCGCACGTTTCCGGGCCAGGGGTAGGCCTGCAACAGCGCGAGGGCGGCCGGTTCGATGCCCTTCGGGGCGCCCGAGCCGGACTCGGACGCGAACCGCTTGAGGAAGTGGTCGCAGAGCATCGGGATGTCGCCGGCGCGCTCCGCGAGCGTGGGCATCTCGATCGTCACGACGGCGAGCCGGTAGTAGAGGTCCTCGCGGAAGCGTCCGGCGGCGACTTCGGCCTTGAGGTCGCGGTTCGTGGCCGCCACGATGCGGAAATCCGCGCGGAGCGTCTCGCTTCCGCCGACGCGCTCGAACGTCCGCGTCTCGAGCACGCGCAGGAGTTTGACTTGGACCTCGGGGGCGATTTCGCCCACCTCGTCGAGAAAGAGCGTGCCGCCGCCGGCTTGCTCGAAGCGGCCGCGGCTCTGCGCGATCGCGCCCGTGAAGGCGCCCTTTTCGTGGCCGAAGAGCTCGCTTTCGAGCAACGTCGGGGAGAGCGCCGCGCAGTGCACGGCCACGAACGGCCCGGCCGCGCGCGGCGACAGGTGGTGGATCGCCTGCGCCACGAGTTCCTTGCCCGTGCCGCTCGGTCCCTGGACGAGAACCGTCGCCATGGACGGCGCGGCCTGGCGGACGATGTCGAACACGCGCTCCATCGCCGGCGCGGAGCCCACGATGTTCTCCAGGCCGTAGCGGGCGTCGAGCCGCTGGCGCAACTCGCGGTTCTCGCGCTCGAGGGCGCGCGTCCGGAGCGTCCGCGCCAGCACGATGTCGAGCTGGTCCAGGTTGACGGGCTTCGTGAGGAAGTCCGCCGCGCCGAGCTTCATCGCCTCGACCGCCGTCTCCACGGAGCCGTAGGCCGTGAGCAGGACGCACGCCATGCGCGGATACTTCGAACGCGCCGCCTCCAGCAGCTCCAGACCGCTCCCGCCCGGCATCCGGACGTCGGAGAGCATCACGTCCGCCGGCGCCTCCGCCAGCCGCGCCAGCGCGGCATCCTTCGACTCGGCCGTCCGGACGTTCCATTCGCGCCGCAACGCCATCGCCAGACCCTCGCGCGTGTTGCGTTCGTCGTCCACGATCAAAATCGACGGCTTGCCGCCATTTGCGACATTCCGCCCCGCCTCCGCGGCGTTTTTACCCAATTGGTTTTCCATGCGACAAATTCTACCACAACCGCCATTTCTCCCGCAAGTCCCCGATCCCTCTCCGCAAACCCGCAATCAATTTTTGAGGGGTCTGTCCCCTTAAGAAGACAGCATGAAGCAAGAACAAGCGCCCGTCACTTGACATAGTTGGGAAAATCGCGGAGAATGGCCGCCCATGAAGGAAACCGGCCCGTTGCGCAAGGGCGCGTTCTTCGCGCTGCTGCTCGTCGACCTGGCGCTTTCGCTCCAGCCGCACGCGACCGTGGACGCGATGTACCCGCCCGAAGTCCAAGCGTGGGACTTCGCCGTCCACGCCGCGATGTACGCCGCACTTGCCGTTCTTGCCTGCGCGGCATTCGTTCCGCGTGCTCCGGGCGCTTGGCGCAAACGTCTTGTCGTCGCCCTCGCGCTCGCCTGCCTTGGCGCCATACTCGAACTCCTTCAGGCCACGCCCTTCGTCGCCCGCTCCTGTTCCCTCTCCGACGCTCTCCACAACACCGTCGGCGCCCTCATCGGCGCTTTTATCCTTCCCTTCAGGACACTCCGTGCCCGATAGCGGCTGCGTGGCGGGGTGCCAACCCCGCCACGCGCTATGGCAGGGGGTCGTTTCCGGTCACAATTCCACGCACACGAGTACCGGCCGGTGGTCGGACGCCGCCGGCTCGTCCACGACGTGCGACGCGCTTTTCGCGAAGAGCGGCGCGTGCGCTCGGTCGACCGCGACATAGTCGATGCACTTCACGGGCGCGTCGGCGGGGAAGGTCGGCGCCGTGCCGGAAAGCAGACGGAAGGACCGCCCGACGCGCCGCAATGTGGTGTCGCCGGGCACGGCGTTCCAGTCGCCGGCCAGAAAGACGGGCTTGTCGGACGGAAGAAGCTCCGCTTCGATGCGGTCGATGGCGTCGAGCCGGTCCGCTTCATCAAGCGACAGGTGAGTGGCAGCGAACGTGAAATCGTCGAAGTCGGCGGCGAGCAGCACGCGGTCCTCGTCGTGCGGGGACGGCAGCGGCACGGTCCGTGTGGCGCGCGGCGCTTTGAGGGAGAGGACGGCGATGCCGTAGGTTCCACCTTCGAAGTCGATGGCGCGGGCGAAGACGGCATGCATGCCCGTGGATTCGGCGAGCGCCGCGGCCTGGTCAATCCCGCCGCTGCGCTGCGTGCACCGGTCGACCTCCTGCAACGCGACGACGTCCGGCGCGAGCGCGCGGATCACGGCCGCCTGGCGATCCAGCGCGGGGGACCCGTCGAGTCCCCGCCCGGCGCGGACGTTGTAGCTGAGAATGCGGAATTCCATGGTTTTATCCCGGGGTTGGAAACACCCGGCATTCTAGCAGATCGCCATTCCCGCGTCCATCGCCGTCGGACCGGCGGAGGCGGCCCGGAAGATTCGCTCGATCCTCGGGACGCCCCACGCCAGGTTTCGCTCTACCGAATTCTTATCGTTCAATTTGTTGAATTTTCAAAATATATTTACTATTGATTTTTCCGTGGTTTTCAGGTAGAATTGCCGCCATGCCCTATGGAACGAACCAGAGAAACCATCGCGGTCATGGTCGACGATACTCCGGCCATGGCCAACAGAAGCGGCGCTATCGTTACACGCCGGCGTTCGCGAGCCCGCGATATTGCCGCGCGCCAGTCGAGCATTTCTCGTATGGCCCGAACGCGAGGAAGGCCAACCGAAATCTCGCGATGACGGTGGCGCCGTTCGCGGTCCTCTGGTACGCCGCGCCGCTCTTCATGGCCGGCCTGCTCGGCGTCGGGTTCCTGTGTGGGCTGCTCGGACCGGTGGTCCAACGCGCGCTCGCCGCGCGGCGCCGCGGAGTCGCGGCCGCGGAGCGCACGCAAAAGACGATGCGCGTCGTGCACCGCACCTCGCGCCGCGAACCACCGTCGCGCGAGCTGCTGGTGCGTTGCTGGGAGCTGTCGCGCACGTCGCTCGAAGGCAAGATCCTGCTCGGTTCGCTGCTCGGCGACGTCGATGCGGTGGAGGACCACTCCTACATCCGCGGCGACGGCGGGGAGATCGTCGGGCGGCACGGCGGGGTGCGACGCTGGCTCGACGCGGGCTGTCCGGAGCTTGCGCCGCATTACAAGACGCTCATGCGGTACAAGGCGATGGCGGACAAGTTCCGGCGCGTGTGCGGGCTCGGCGATCCGGATTCGGCCGAGGATGCTCTGGCGGCGGGCGAGCCCGCCGCCAACGGGATTTCAGATTTCAAATCTCGGATTTCAGATGTCGACACGCGGAAGGTCGATGCGCGTTTCGCGCCGACGCCGGCGGCGACGCTCACGGCGGCGCAAAGCCGAGCTCGGGAGCTGCTGGCTAAACACCGGAACGCGAAGGTTCTCGACGATGCGCTGTGGGCGGCGCTCGGGCTCGTGCGGACGCGACGACGTCCCGCGGCGGCATGACGAAAACTTTACAATTCCATGACAATTCAAAAAACGTTTTGTGCTAGCATGTCCCTCATCAGACCCCGCCACGAAAGAATTCTCCCGATGAAAACATTCGTTCTCTTCCTTGCACCCGTCATCACGGCGATCGCGGAGAGTTCCGGCCCGCCGCCGCGGCTCGTTCCCGATCCGGACAAGCCGGAAATGGTCGTCCGGCTCGAAAGCGTCGGGGCGTTCGACGAAACGCTGTCGGCGTTCCGCGAGCAGACGGCCGGCCGCGAGGCCGCCGTCGCGACAATGCACGCCGAGGTCGCGCTCCTGCGCAATATCGGACTGGAAGGCATCCGGGACGGCGAGCCCGTCCTCGTTGCGTTCTGGAACCTCTCCTGGCCGCTCGACCTGGGCAAGCTGGACTTCCTCGCGGCGCTGCCGATCCGGCGCGGCTCCGTGGACATGCGGATGCGCGTGAGGCTCCGCGACGAGGAGGCGCAGACGGTCGGCGGGCTTCTCCTGAAGCCCCTCGGTCCGCCGGAGGAGGACGGCGTCCCGAAGCGCCGCCCCTGGGTGGCGTTCGACGGCGCGCGGACGATCGTCGCGTCCGACCCCGCGCTCGCCGCCGCGCTGCCCGCGCTGCTGGAAGCGCCGCCGCCCGTCCCCGGCGCGCCGGTGTCGCTCCTCGTGCCGTCGGCCGAGCGGTTGCTGGGATCCGCCGGGCGTCTCGTTTCCGCGGACGACCCGACGCCGGATTCGGCGATCGGCCCGCGCACGTTCTTCCTGCCGCCGGAACAATCGACGCCGAACGAACTGGGCGGGACGTTCTCGTTCACGGCGGCGGGAGTCCGCGGCCGCGGGCCCGGGGACGGCAGTCAGGCCGTCGGCTTCTCCGCGACGCCGGCGGAGGGCGTTCTTCTGGCTTTCCATACAAGGAGATTGCCCGAACCCGGCGAAACGAACGCGCCGCCGCCCGATCCCGCGCCGCTCGCGGCGGCGGATTTGCGCGCCATCCCGCCCGCGGCGCTCCTCTGGACCGCGACGACGGACGGTACGGGTTCCTTTTCCGGGGTCGGATCGACCCGTTCGTTCCGGCTCGGCTTCAACGACACGCCGACGAACCACGTCCGCAAGGCGGCGTTCGACGCCTTCTTCGCCGCGCTCGACGCGGCGACGGCCGCCCGCGGCCGCACGGTCCGATTCCTCGAGCCGGCCGACGGCGGCGCGTTGCGCTGGGAAAGCCGCGTCGAGACGTCCGACACAGCGCTCGAACGCGCCCTCGCCGCCGCCTACGGCGACCTGTCCCGGACCGAGGGCGCGATCGCAGGGACGAACACGCCCGCGTGCTTCCGCACGAATTCGGCGGATTTCGCCCCGGACGGCCTTTCGGGCCGCGTCCGCACGGGCCGCGTCACGGCGGCTTCCTACAACATGGACCATGTCCTCGCCGGCTTGTTCGGCGAAGACTTCCCATGGTCGGTCGACGTCGGAGAAACGTCGTCCGCCCTCGCGATCGGCCGCGCGCCCGCGACGCCGCACGCGGCGGACGGAGCGGCGGCGGACGCCCCGCTTCCCGTCGATCTCGCCGCCCCGCGCCGCTGGTTCCCGGACCTGGCGCCGTTCTCGGTCTCGGCGCTGCGCCCCGTGCCGATCCTGGCGCGCCTGGCCCCGGGCGCCGCGGCCGAATCCGATCCGGTCGTCCTGGAAACCGTATCCTGCCGCGGCGGCGAACAGATCTGGACGCTTTCCGCACCGCCCGACGGCGTCCGATCCCTCTCGGCCCTGATCGGGGTCATTCTGTCCGGCGGCGGCGCCGCCGTTCCCGTCGAAACCGTCGGAGGAATTCCATGAAAACACTCGAAAGCACGCTGGCCGGCGCATGGTATCCCGGCACGGAAAAGGCGATCCGCGGCATGGCCGCAAAGTGGGAGTCCGCGATTGGCGCGGACGAGCCCGCCGCGCCGGAGGGCGCGGACGTCCTCGTTCTGCCGCACGCCGGCTGGCCGTATTCCGGCGCGGTCGCGTGGCGCGCGGTCCGCGCCGTGCGCGGGCGGCCGTTCAAGCGCGCCGTCGTCCTCGCGCCCAGCCACCGCGCGTGGATCGAAAACCGTCTCGTCGCGCCCGCCGCGGACGCCGTCTCGACGCCGCTCGGCGCGATTTCCGTCGACCGCGACTGGATCGACCGCCTTGCGCTCGCCGCGCCCGTCGCGCGCGACGACCGCGTCCACGCCGCCGAACACGCCGCGCAGATCGAGTTTCCGATCCTGCAGCTCGCGCTCGCGCCGGGCTTCTCCGTCGTCCCGCTCGTGGCGGGGTCCTTCGGCGAGGAGCAGCTCGCGATGTGCGCGCGGGCGCTCTCGTCGCTGATGGACGGCGAAACGCTGCTCGTCGTCTCCTCCGACTTCACGCACTACGGCGACGATTTCGACTACGCGCCCTACGGCACGCGCGGCGGCGCCGACGTCCGGGCGCGCGCGGCGGCGGTCGACTCCGAGGCCGTCGCGCGCATCGCCGCGCGCGACGCGGACGGCTTCCGCGAC
>JAFPUX010000514.1 GCA_017413145.1 Kiritimatiellia bacterium
CAGACCGCCTTCGCGCTCGCCACGGCCTACCGCAGGGTCCGCTACCTCGCGTTCACCGGGCAGGGCTCGATCGGGGCGATGTCCGGCACGGTCGTCGTCTTCGACACGACGCCGCCCGCGATCGAGCCGGGCGAGGGCCTGCTCGAAAGCGATCCGCCCGCGGTCGAGATGACGGCGGAGGGCTTCGTCGTGCGCTTCCGCACGAAGAAGGCCGGCGTGACCTACACGCTGGTCTCGTCCGGCGTCCTGACGCGCGAGGACGCGGCCTGGAAGCCCGTCGAGGGCGACAAGGCGGCGGCCGTGTCGACGGCGGCCGCCGAAACCGGAGACGGCGAAATCATCGAGCTCTCGGCGCCGGTCCCGGACGACCAGCCGGTGCAGTTCTACCGCATCCGCGCGAGCTGGTAGCCTTCCGGCGGGCCTACTTCGCCACGCGGACCGCGGCGCCGTCGGCGAGGCGGTGGAGTCCGTCGACGACGATTTCGTCGCCGTCGGAAAGGCCGGAGACGATTTCGACCACGTCGTCGTGGCGGAGTCCGACCGAAACGTCGGACAGGACGGCCTTGCCGCCGACGACTTTGTAGACGCAGTGGCGGTCGCGGATGCGCAGAACGGCCTCGAACGGCACGACGAGGACGTCCGCGCGTTCGTCGAGCGCGAAAGCCCCGGTGACGTACATTCCGGGGCGGAACTTGCCGTCCGGGTTCGGCAGGAGCGCGCGGACGGTGACCGTGCGCGTGGCGGGGTCCGCCGCCGGATACGCCTCTCCGACGACGAGGTCCACGGGATCGTCCGGCCAGGCGTCGACCGTCACGCGGACTTTCGTCTCGCCGGGCTTGAGGAGCGGCAGCGCCGTGGTCGGCACTTCGAACAGCGCGCGCAGCGGATCGGTCGCGACGATTCCGAAGATTTCGCTCGCGGCGGAGACCATCGCGCCGGGATGGAGCTTCTTGGCGGAGACGACGCCGTCCATCGGCGCGCGCACGACGCACTCCTCCAGCGAGAGTTCCGCCGCCGCGAGGCCGCCTTCGGCCTGCACGAGCGACGCGGCGGTGCGGTCGCGCGCGAAGCGGGCGACGTCGTATTCCCGCTCGGACACGGCGTTCGACGCGCGGAGCTTCTCCGTGCGCTCGAACTCCCGGGCGGCGTCCTGCGCGACCGCGCGCGCCGCCTCCGCGGCGGCCTTGGCCGAATCGCGGGCGATGCGGTACTCGCGGTCGTCGAGGCGGGCGACGGCGTCGCCCGCCTTCACGCGCGTGCCTTCTTCGACGGGGGTCCCGTCGTCGAGCGAAGTCGACGCGAGGCGGCCGGCGACCTTCGCGCAGAGCGCGACTTCGGCGGGCGCGGCGAGGGAGCCGGTCTTCACGAGCGTCTGCGCGATCGTGCGGCGCTCCGGCCTGGCCGTCCGCACGGCGAAGACCTTCTCCGCCGGGTCCTGCGCGGCGGCGGCCCCCGCGACGAGAGCGGCGGCGAGAGCGGCGAAAAGTGAATTTCGGTTCATGGCGGGAAGAATACCAGAAAGCCCGCGCGGACGGCAACAACTTTCGCGCGCCTAGACGGACTGGCCCGTCGCGCGGAAATACCGGTCGGCCACGAGGAGGGAGACGAGCTTTTCGCGGACCGGATCCCGGAAGCGGGCCGCCCAGGCGTGCGCGGCTTCGACGATGCGTTCGCACGCCTCGGGGCGCGCGCGGTACCAGTCGAGACGTTCCTGCAGGTCGGAGAAGTCGGGCTTCACTTCGACGTAGTGGACGCCGGGGACGAGCAGTCCCTCCTGGAACCACGTCTCGAACTCGGGCCGTGGCATGACGGCGACCGAATTGGACGAAAACACCCACTTGAGGTTCGACGACACGTCGTTGCCCTCGATGCACAGGACGAACTTGTGCCGCAGTTGCTCTTCGACTGACGCCTCCGGCGCCGCCCACTCGGGGCGGACGGCGCGCTTCGACGTGTCCCCGAGGTCGAGCCCCGGCGCTCCGAACCACCGTTCGAAGAGCCGGATCCGCTTGGGCTTGTTCCGGACGGTTCCCCGGAAGACGGCCACGTCGTCCTTTTCCGCGAAGGGGACGTCCCGGTCCACGAAGAAAAAGTGGCGGATCCGGTTCAGCGGGAGAAGGACGGAGTTTCCGTCGTTTCCGGCGACGGGGCGGGACTTGACGAACGCGGGAACGGACGGCACGCGCGTCTTGTCGCCCGGCCAGTACGCGAAAACCAGGTCGCCGGGAAAATACCGGAGACATTCGCGCGAGTCGAAATAGTAGACGTGCTTTTTCCACGGGAACGGCTGGTCCCGGACGCGCATCGGGACCGGATCCCCCTCCGGAACGGGGGTGCCGGGCGGCGGCATCCGGAGACTCCCCGGTCCGGGCTTGCAGCAGTATGCCGCGCGGGCCTCGATTTCGTCCCGGTCCGGGCGGCCGGCGATCGAGGCGAGAAGCCGTCCGCGCCGGGCCCGGTACCAGGCGCGCGGGACGAGCAGCGAGAGCAGGCCGCGGACGAAGAAGAGCGTTTTGGACCGCCCCGCGCGGCGGCGTCCGAAAACCAGCCGCGCCAAGCGGCTTTCCGGCGGCCGGGGGGTCGCCGGGAGCGGCAGGAAGAAGACGCGCAGGGACGCGAGGCGCCCGTGGGGGCGGCGGCGGAAGACTTCGAGCGCGCGGCGGCAGCGCGCCGCCGACGCGGCGTCGCCGCCGCAGTAGCCGTCGAGGAAAGCGCCGAGGCTGGGGCCGTCGAGCGGGGCGACGACGGCCTTCGGGTTGACGAACCGCCGGAACGACCGCATGTGCGAGACGAACGCGTGGCGGCGGCCGAGCCGAGGGACGAACCGCGCCATGTCCAGGTCGATCAGCGAAAGGAGCGGGACGCCGTCCGCGCCGGTCCCCGTGCAGATGCAGTTGCGGGAGACCATGTCGCCGTCGACGATCCCGGCGCCGTGCAGGCGGGCGGCCGCCCGGCCGAGCGAGCGCCACGCGCCGAGGACGGCCGCGCGGTCCGCGGGGGCGCGTCCGTCCGCGCCGGCGCACAGGCTTTCAAGCGACGGCCCTTCGACGAAGCGGCACAGGAAGAACGTCCGGAGCCCGTCCCGCCGGTCCGACCAGCAGGCCAGCGGTTCGCAGACGGGGACGCCGGCCGCCCGCGCCGCCATGGAGACGAGGAGCGTCCGGCGGTGCTTCCGCTTGAAGGCCATGCGGAACCAGACGCGGAACCGGCGCCGCGCGGACGCGTCGCGCGGGACGAACGTTTCCTTGAGGACGCACGCGCCGGCGCCGGGGACGTCGAGCTTCGCCGCGCGCGTCCCGCGCTGCGACGTCCCGAGCGGCGTCCGCTCCGCGGCGGGGTCCGCGAACGCGCCGGAACGGACGAACGCTTCCACGCTTTCCGCGCATCCCGACGCGGCGTTGGTCCAGAGCGTTCCGCCGGGAATCCGGCTGCGGCGGACCGCGGCGGCGGGGCGGTCGCGGGGGATCGGAACGGGTCGTTCGTTCGGGGGCATGGGCGGAAGGCCGGCGGGTTCAGCGGAGGCCGGGGCGGTTGGAGGGGATGATCCCCTTTTTCTGGAGAATTTTCGCGAGGCGCCGGTAGCGCCGGAAGAGCATCTTGTTGCGGACCATGCCCAGCCAGGTGCGCGCCTTGTACTTGGCGTAGGCCGCGCGGCGTTCGGCGCGGCGGCGTTCGCGCCGCTGGGCGGGCGTGTGCGGGTCGGGGCACGAGACGCGCGCGGCGAGGAAGCGCGCCACGACGGGGTCGCGCACCTCGACGGCGCCGGGCTTGCGCCGTTCGCACGGCAACGACCATCGGACCGTCTTTCCGTCCGCCGAGACGGCTTCTTCCGCCTCGTGCGGTTCGTCCGGGCGGTCGTCGAAAATGCCGAGCACTTCGACCTTGTCGCCGAACCGCGCCGCGAGAATCCGGCGAGCCTCCTCCAGGTCCGCGAGGGAGACGGGCGGGCAGCCGTAGCCGTCGCAGAAGACGGCGAGCGGGCGTTCCGCCTTCTCGAGCGCCGCGAGCAGCCGCTCCGTGCGGCGGGCGTACTTGGCGGCGGCTTCGCCGTAGCTTTCCGCGAGGGTTTTTTCCAGCGGGAAGTCGTGCCGGAACTCGAGCCCCGAGACGCGGTTGAAGGCGACGCGTTTCACGGCGGCGAAACGGTTGAAGGGCGCCGGGCCGCGGTCCTCCAGGTCCGCCAGCTCGAACCAGCCCCGGAAGCCGTCCGCGAGGATCCTGGCGCGCGCCGCCGGCGGCGTGCCGACGAGCCAGTCGCACGGATAGGAGAAGTGCTGCAGTCCCGCGCGGCGCAACGCCTGCGAGCACTTGCAGTCCCAGCCGAACGAGAACACGAGGTCGTGCTCGCGGCGGCC
>JAFPUX010000515.1 GCA_017413145.1 Kiritimatiellia bacterium
GTGGTACAGCTGGATCCCGCACCGCAACCCGTACAAGATGAAGACGCTCGAGACGGCGTTCCTCGTCAAGTACATGACCGGCGCGAAGCTCGTCGTGAACGAGAGCGGCAACTGGCAGCTGCAGAGCTCGCTCTGCGAGGATTCGCCGATGTCGCGCATGCCGATGCCGCTCCGGAAGCTCAGCGCGAAGCTCGACGAGCCCGCGAACGCGGCGGCCGTCGCGGCGGCGATGCCCGAGGCGAAGAAGAAGTTCCCCTACATCGACTACCGCTCGCCGGTCGCGGTCAAGTACCGCAAGGCCATCGCGGACTTCACCGCGTTCTGCCGCGAGCATCCCGCGCCGAAGGGCCAGCCGGAGGCGACCTGGGCGATCGCGAAGGGCAACCTCGACCTGGGCCGGCCCGACTACGTCCCGGCGGAGGCCGTCTGCGGCGCCTACGACCTCGCGCGCACGAACCCCAACTGGATGTGCGGCCTCCCCGAGATGAGCTGGGAGGTCGTCCGCAAGGCCGTGATGCCGATGCCGCCGATGCTCGCGCCGAACAAGAACATCCACTTCTCGGCCTCGCCCTACGGGCTCGGCGACATCGTGTCGTTCGCGTGCGACAACGTGACGGCGGAGCACCTCCTCGCGAACTACAAGGTCCTGATGTTCGCGGGCTGGAACACCTGCTCATCGAAGCAGTACCGGATTCTCTGCGACTACGTGAAGGGCGGCGGCAAGCTCGTCATCGGCCTCGCGCACCTCTCGACCGACGACAAGCGCGACTTCACGAACCTCTCGGTCGACAAGCTCGTGAACGGCGGCGACCTCACGGAGCTCTGCGGCTTCAAGGTGACGGGCGAAACCTCGCGCAAGTACTGGGCGACCGGCCCCTCGACGGAGAGGAACTGCCTCGGGTTCGCCGCGCGCCGGCGCTTCGGCTTCATGTGCCTGCCGCTCGGGAAGCTCGAGTTCGCGGCGCCCGCGGAGAACTTCGAGGAGCTCGCGGTGGACGACGAGGACGGCGAGCCCTTCATCCTGCGCTGCAAGAACGGCAAGGGCGAGGTCCTCTTCATGAACTGGTGGGGCTACCCCGTCGCGGCGAACCTGGACGTCGGCTGCGGCTCGGAGGTGGAGGACGTCGGCATGGTCGGCTACCTCTACCGCTACGCCGCCAAGCTCGGCCGCGGCAACGTCTTCATCACCGGCCCCGACTTCGAGAACCCGGACGAGGACTGCCGCTGGATCCTCCACTCGTACTTCCCGGACGAGGGCAAGGTGTACCTCCTCAACCTCGACTACGAGCGCGAGCGCAAGTGCGTGCTGCAGCAGTTCGGCGACAAGGACTTCCTCGCGCTCGCCCCCGGCGAGTTCCGCATCGTCGACTCGGTGAAGCTCGACCCGGACGAAAAACTGAACATCGAATAAGACCACAGGGGATTCCGCAATGTCCAACCGCACCTACACGAAGGAGCAGCTCGACGCCGCGCTCGCGTCGATGGGCGTCACCGACCAGACCGACGTGAGCCGCTACGGCTCCGGCCACATCAACGACACGTTCAAGGTGGAGACGAAGCGCGGCGTGCGCTACATCCTCCAGCGCGTCAACACCGACATCTTCCCGGCGGAGATGCTCAAGTCCAACATCGTGCGCGTGACCGAGTTCCTCAAGGCGCGCGGCGTGAAGTCGCTCGAGGTCGTCGGCTACGTGAACCCGTGGCGCCTCTACGCATTCCTCGAGGGCTACACGTCCGTCGACATCGTGACGAACCCGAAGGAGGCGGCGCTCGCCGCCGGGGCGTTCGCAAAGTTCCAGAA
>JAFPUX010000516.1 GCA_017413145.1 Kiritimatiellia bacterium
CGCGGCCGCCGCGGCGCCCGGTCCCGCCGGCAAGGTCGCGGCGTCGATTTCCGTCGCCCCGCCGAAGTTCGTCGCGGACGAATCGGTCCCGATGTCCTGCGAGCGGCTCGGGTTCCTCTTTTCGACCCGCCAGGAGGGCCTGATCGCCGTCGTCAACGCGATCGACGCGATGCGTCCCTTCGCGATGGTCTCCAGTCTCTCCTTCACCAAGTCGGGAGAGGACGTGGTCGTTCCGGTCGAGCCCGATCCGGCCGCCGCGGCCGCCGCGGCCGAGGCGAAGGCCGCCTCCGGCATCCTCGAAAAACCCGCGCCGCGCACCGCGCGCCTCGTGTCCGGCCCGCTGTTCGAAACGCCCGTCCTGGTCGCGCTCTACGTCGACGTCTTTTCGCCCGTGGCGGAAGCCGCCGCCGCCGGCGACGGCGGCGAAACCGGGGAGGAGGACTAGCCATGGCCCGCAAGCAAAAAGCCAATTTCCTGAAGCAGCACTACGACAAGCTCCTCGTCGTCGCTTCGCTGCTCCTGCTCATCGGATCGCTCGGCGCCCTCGTTTCCGGAACGTCCGCCGCCAACCGCGAACGCGGCCGGTTCCAGGACGACCTGCGCCGCATGAAGACCGACGTCCGCGCCGAAAAGCTCTCCGGCTTCACGTTCGACGCGGCGACGCGCCTGCTCGAAAACCCCTACCAGATGGCCACCGGCGGGACGTTCCTCGTCGCCGCCGAACGCGTCGCCTGCGTCCAGTGCCGCCGCCCGATCCGGCTCGACGCCGACGAGTGCCCGTACTGCCGCGCCGAACAGCCGACCGGCGAAGTCTCCGAAGACTGGGACTCCGACGGCGACGGCATCCCGGACGCGGTCGAAACCGCGCTCGGCCTCAATCCGCGCGACCCTTCCGACGCCGAGGGCGACATGGACGCCGACGGCTTCACGAACCTCGAGGAATACCAGGCCAAGACCGATCCGGCCGATGCGGGGTCGCATCCGCCCAAGTTCGACTTCCTCCGCGTTTCCGGCATCGAGGTCCGCAAGTTCCCGTTCGTGCTCAAGAGCCACGTCGAGAGCAACAACAAGGTCCGCTTCCAGTTCAACCGCGGCAACCAGAGCTACATGCTGCTCAAGGGCCAGACCCTCGGCAAGACCGGCTACGTCCTCTCCGATTTCTCCGTCAAGGAGGAGGAGGTCAAGGTGAAAGGTCTGTCCAAGCCCCGCAAGATGAAGCTCGCGACCGTCACGCTCGTCAAGGACAAGGACAAGCTCGTCCTCAAGGAAGGCGATCCGCCCATCAACGGCATGTTCGTCGTTTCCTTCGTCTGCCTCAAGGACGCCGAGCGGACCGTCTACACGGCCGAGCGCGGCGGGTCCTTCGAGTTCGAGGGCGAAGAGTTCGTCCTCGACGGAATCGACCAGAAAGCCGGCACGGCCGACGTCACCCAGAAATCCTCCGGCCGTTCGTGGACGGTCCCGAAAGAATAGTTCTCGCCTTTTTACCGAAAATCGGTTAGAATCCCCCCCGCCATTTCCTCCAAGGAGCATCGCATGAATACCAAGCAAACCCTCGGTCTCTGCACCGTGCTGCTGTTCGCCCTCTTCGCAGCCGTTTCCCAGGCCAAACCGCCCAAGGCCGTCTTCAACGTTCGGCAGGACGTCGATTCGATGGACGTTCTCGCCGACGTCGATCCGGAAGACGGAGACTATGTCGACGACGAGGACGAAGCCGAAGACGACGACTACGTCGACGACGAGGACGAGTCCGAGGACGACGAGGAAGAAGTCGAGGACGACTCCGAAGAGGTCGAAGACGACTCCGAAGAGGTCGAAGACGACGAAGAAGAAGTCGAAGACGACGCCGAGGAAGTCGAAGACGACGAAGAAGAAGTCGAGGACGACGCCGAGGACGAGGCTGTCGAGGAGGATGAGGAAGAGGACGACGAGGGATACATATTCCCCGAAGAAGAGGACACCGAGGAGGAAGTCGAAGAGGACGAGGAAGAAGTCGAAGACGACACCGAGGAAGTCGAAGAGGACGAAGAAGAAGTCGAAGACGACACCGAGGAAGTCGAAGAGGACGAAGAAGAAGTCGAAGACGACACCGAGGAAGTCGAAGAGGACGAAGAAGAAGTCGAGGACGACACCGAGGAAGTCGAAGAGGACGAAGAAGAAGTCGAGGACGACACCGAGGAAGTCGAAGAAGACGAGGAAGTGGTCGAAGACGACACCGAGGAAGTCGAAGAAGACGAGGAAGTGGTCGAAGACGACACCGAGGAAGTCGAAGAGGACGAAGAAGAAGTCGAAGACGACACCGAGGAAGTCGAAGAAGACGAGGAGGAGATCGAAAACGACGAAGACGAAATCGAAGAAGCCGATCCGCTGGACGGCCTCGACGAGGACGACGAGATCGACGAAGTCGAGGACGACGTCGAAGACGACGAAGACGAAATCGAAGAAGCCGATCCACTGGGCGACCTCGACGAGGACGAAGACGACGGGACCGACGAAACGGAGGACGACGACGAGCCCTTCAGCCTCGAAGAGGACGAAGACGACGACCAGGGCGGCGCCGCTCCCGCGGCCGCAGCGGCCGAAGTCGATCCGCTCGAAAAGAGCCTGTCCGAAATCGCCCTGCTCGAGGAAATCCGCCGCCGGATGTTCGACCAGCACGGCCGCGAATCCCTCGAAGAAGGCCAGCGCGCCATCCAGAACGGCAGTTGGGGCCTCGCGGTCGAAAAGTTCCAGAACGCCCTCGAGTTCCTGCAGGACAAGGAATCCACGCACGGTCTCCGGCAGCAGGCCTACGAGGGTCTCGCCGAAGCCTACTACCGCATGGCGCTGGAGCAGACCGACTTCAAGTCCTACGAAGAGGCCGAGAAGAGCATCCGCGAAGCCCGCGGCTACATCGACACCACGTCCCCGATCTGGGCGAAACTGGAGTCCCTGCTCAAGAAGGTCCGCGACCTCAAGGAGCATCCGCCGGTCGAGCCGCCGCCGCCCCGCGTTCCCCGCTGGGTCCAGGACGACTTCCGCAAGCAGCGCGAGGATTTCTCCAAGCGGATGTCCATGGCCCGCGAATACTACGCGACCGGCGAATACCGCGAATCCCGCATGCACGTCGAGGAAGTCCTGAAGAAGGATCCCTACTACAAGCCCGCGCTCGACCTGCTGCGCAAGATCCACCTCGTCGAACACCGCTACGCCGCCGACGAGTTCCGGACGACCCGCGAGGGCATGATCAAGAACGTCACGGCCTCCTGGACGGCGCGCAACAACTACGGCACCGAATTCAAGAGCCTCGGCGTCGAAGCGCAGGTCGTCGACCCGAACGAGGCGAACAAGCGCCTCGAACGGACGACGGACGAAGTCCGCATCCGCGAGAAGATGGAGCGGATCATGCTCGATTCGATCGAGTACCGCCAGGCGAACATCGTCGACGTCATCAACGAACTGAGCGACCTCTCCCGCGAGAACGACACGTCCGAGGGCTCGGCCGAGGAGAAGGGCATCAACTTCATGCTCAACGTCGGTCCCGACACGGGTTCGGCCGACGCCGGCGCGGCCGCCGCCGCGGAGGACGATTTCTGGGGCGAAGGCGCCGGCGGCGAAGGCGGCGGCGACGGTTCCTACGCGGGCATCCCCCCGCTCACGATCAAGCTGCGCTACATCAGCCTCAAGACCGCGCTCGACACGATCATGGAGATGTCCGGCCTCAAGTACCGCATCAACGGCAACATCGTCATGATCATGCGGAAGAACGCGACGACCGAGGACATGCAGCACCGCATGTACAGCGTCCTGCCGAGCATCCAGGAAGTCCAGCTCAAGCTCGGCACCTCGCGCGCCGGCGGCAGCGGCGACGCGGGCGACCCGTGGCAGATCGGCGGCGCCGAACGCGAAGCCAACAACGACTGGAAGACCTTCTTCGGCGACCTCGGCGTCGCGTGGCCCGACGGATCTTCCATCAAGTACATGCCCACGATCGGCAAGCTCGTCGTCCGCAACACGCCCGACAACCTCGCCACGCTGGAGCAGGTCCTCGGCGCCCTCAACGTCACGCCGTTCCAGGTCGAAATCGAGGTCCGCTTCGTCGAGGTCTCGCAGCTCGACCTCAACTCGCTCGGCCTCGAATGGATTCTCAACGACGACTACGAGCTCGTCGAGAACAAGAACGACCGCGGCCTGCCCGTCGCCTCCCGCCGTCGCGGCGTGATCGAATCCGGCAGCTTCAACCGGGGATTCAACTACCTCAACAAGAACACGCGTCTCGGCGTCAACGACGGTTCGGGCGTCATGGACAACATCGCGACGTTCACGTCGATCCTCTCCAACCCGGAGTTCTCGGTCGTGCTCCACGCGCTTTCGAACCGCTCGAACACGGACATGCTCTCCGCGCCGAAGGTGACCGCCCGTACCGGCACCACCGCGACGATCAAGACCGTCACCGAGTACGTCTACCCGACCGAATACGAGGTGAAGTGGCCCGAGGAGTCCGATTCCAACACGGTCATCCTGCAGGACGGTTCCATGGGTTCGATGACGCTTCCGGCGGTCGAACCGCAGGAGTTCAACACGCGCGAAGTCGGCGTCATCCTCCAGGTCACCCCGAGCGTCTCGTCCGACGGCACCCGCATCAGCCTCGACCTCACCCCGACGGTCGTCTCCGACCCGTCGTGGAAGGACTACGGCTACACCTACCCGATCGACTACCGTTCGGGCGAGGGCTTCCACCTCACGATGGAACAGCCGTTCTTCCCGGTCCGCTCGCTCGCGACCTCGGTCGACATCTACAACGGCTGCACGGTCGTCATGGGCGGCATGATCCGCGAAGAGCGCTTCACGGAGGAGGACAAGATCCCGATCCTCGGCGACATCCCGCTGATCGGCTGGCTCTTCCGCTACAAGTACGAGCAGAGCGACAAGCGCAACCTGCTCATCTTCGTGACGGCGCGCCTCGTCGACCCGGCCGGCCGCGAAATCACCGGCGGCGCGTCCGAGCTCCTCACCGGCGTCCAGTCCGACACCAAGCAGTAGGAGCGGGCGGTTTCCCCCCGCGAAACCCGATGGCCTCGGTCTCCCGGCTCCTTTCAGGCGCGCTCGGCGGGATCGAGGCCGTCCCCGTTTTCGTGGAGGCGAACCTTTCCCGCACCGGCGATCCGCAGACGGTCGTCGTCGGTCTGCCGGATTCGTCCGTCAAGGAGAGCCGGGACCGCGTCGCCACGGCGCTGGCCAATTCCGGTTTCGACCCGTACCGCGGCCGCGTCACCGTCAACCTCGCCCCCGCCGACCTCAAGAAGGAGGGCTCGCACTTCGACCTGCCGATCGCGCTGGCGATCCTCCTGGCCGCCGGCGAGGAGGACGGCGTCTTCTCCCCGCGCGGCCGTTCCGCGCCGCCCGCGGGCGCGCCGCTCGATCCGGAAAAGACCGCCATCGCCGGCGAGCTTTCGCTCAACGGCGAGGTGCGCCCCGTGCGCGGCGTCCTGCCCCTCGCCGCGAGCCTGCGCGACGCCGGGGCGACTTCGATCCTCGTGCCGGCCGCGAACGCCGCCGAGGCGGCCGTCGTCGAAGGCCTCGCCGTGTATCCCGTGAGGACGCTGCGCGAGGCGTTCGAGACGGTTCTCGGCACGGGCGGCGTCCGTCCCCGCCGCGGCGGCCGCGCCGCCGCCGCGCCCGAACCGCCCGAAGGCGGTCCGGATTTCGCCGAGGTGAAGGGCCAGGAAATGGCCAAGCGCGCGATCCAGATCGCCGTCGCCGGCGGACACAACATCCTCATGATCGGCCCGCCCGGCACCGGCAAGTCCATGCTCGCGCGCCGCATCCCGACGATCCTGCCGCCCATGACGGCCGCCGAGGCGCTGGAGGCGACGAAGATCCATTCCGTGGCGGGATTGCTGCCTCCCGGCTCGGGGCTGCTGCGCGAGCGCGCGTTCCGCTCGCCGCACCACACCGTGTCCAACGTCGGCCTCATCGGCGGCGGGGCGCATCCTTCGCCCGGCGAGGTCACGCTCGCGCACCACGGCGTGCTGTTCCTCGACGAACTGCCCGAGTTCAGCCGCTCCGCGCTCGAAGTGCTGCGCCAGCCGATGGAGGACGGTTTCGTCACCATCTCCCGCGCCGCCGGCTCCGCGCGCTTCCCGAGCCGCTTCATGCTCGTCGCCGCGATGAACCCGTGTCCGTGCGGCTACTACGGCGACCCGAACCACGCGTGCCGCTGCACGCGGACGCAGCTGCAGAACTACCGCTCCAAGATTTCCGGTCCGCTCCTCGACCGCATCGACCTGCACGTGGAAGTCCCCGCCGTTCCGCTCGCGGACCTGCAGAGCCTGCCGGCCGGCGCGTCTTCGGCCGAGCTGCGGGCGGGCGTCCTCGCGGCGCGCGGCGCGCAGGCCGTCCGCTTCGGCTCCGCCGCCCTCTGCAACGCCGCCATGCAGCGGCGCGACATCGAGAAGTGGTGCCGCATGGACGCCGCGTGCCTCGAAGTGATGAATTTCGCGATCCGCGAGATGAAGTTCAGCCCCCGCGCGCACGACCGCATCCTCAAGGTCGCGCGCACGGTCGCCGACCTGGCCGGCCACGCCGAGCTCCGTCCCGAGGACGTCCAGGAAGCGCTCGGCTGCCGCGCCCTCGACCGCGCCGCCTGGACCTAGGCCGCGCCGCCCGGGCCGCGCTTCGCGCTTGAAATCGCCGCACGCGTGGGCTATACTCCCGCGCCGTTCCAACCAACACAACCCAAGGATTCCACCATGGCACTGACCGTGAAGGACATGAAGGGCCGGAAGATCGGCATCTGCGTCTCCGGCGGACTCGACTCGAAAACCATCGCCACGCGCCTGCGCGAGGCCGGCGCCGAAGTGCTCTGCTTCACCGCGGACCTCGGCCAGCCCGACGAAAAGGACATCCGCGACGTGCGCAAGAAGATGGCCCCCTGCGGCGTGGACACGGTCATCGTCGACGTCCGCAAGCCCATGGCGGAAGCCTGCTTCGACGCGATCAAGGCGCAGGCCACCTACGACGGCGGCTACTGGAACTCGACCGGCATCGGCCGCGCGGTCACCACGCGCGAGATCGTCAAGGCGATGAAGCGCCACGGCATCGACACGCTCGTGCACGGCGCCACCGGCCGCGGCAACGACCAGATGCGCTTCGAGCGCTACACGAACCAGTTCGCGCCCGAGATGCAGGTCTACGCCCCCTGGCGCGACGCGGCGCTCCTCAAGGAGTTCCCCGGCCGCACGCAGATGTGCGAATACCTCGCCAAGCACGGCATCGTCGCCTTCCCCGGCGGCAAGAAGCGCTACTCCACCGACTGCAACATCGCCGGCCTTTCGCACGAGGCGGAGGACCTGGAGAGCATGCAGACGCCGATGACGATCGTCGAGACGACGATGGGCTGCTGGCCCATGAAGGCGCCCGACAAGATCGAAAGCGTGACGATCAAGTTCGAAGAAGGCCGTCCGGTTTCCCTCAACGGCAAGAAGTTCTCGCCGTTCGACCTCATGGTCGAAGCGAACAAAATCGGCGGCCGCAACGGCCTCGGTCTCTCGCACGCGCTCGAAAACCGCATCATCGGCACCAAGAGCCGCGGCGTCTACGAAGCGCCCGGCATGGAGCTCCTGGGCAAGGCGCTGCGCTACGTCTACCAGGCGGTCCTCGACCGCCGCTCGACGGACCTCTTCGAGCACCTCTCGCGCTTTCTCGCGAACCAGATCTACGACGGCCGCTACTTCGACCTCTCCACGCAGGCCGCGCGCGCCGCGGTCGACACCTTCGCCGCGCTCGCGTCGGGCGTCGTCAAGGTCGGCCTCTACAAGGGCAATGTCCTCTTCCAGAGCCTGACCGGCGTCAAGGCCTCGCTCTACTTCGAGGAGAACGCCTCGATGGAGGACGCGCAGAAGGGCCTCAACCCCGTCTCCTCCCAGGGTTTCGCGGAAATCCAGTCCGTCGAAGCCCGCTCGATGGCGAAGGCCAAGCAGATCAAGTGAGGCACCGCTCGTTCGGCTACATCAAGCCGCACGCCATGTCCTCTCAGGCGGTTGTCACGGCCGTGGGGGACATTTTCGAGGCGGCTGGGGTGCGCGTGTCGGGGCTGAAGCGGATTTCCGGCGCGGAGCTCGCGCGCGGGGGTTTCTTCGACCGGCAGCACGGCGCGGCCGCGCGGTTCGCGCTCGCGCCG
>JAFPUX010000517.1 GCA_017413145.1 Kiritimatiellia bacterium
CGTATGCGTAGGACGCGACGGCGTTGGACGCCGCGGCGAACGCGCCGCCCGCGTCGAACGCGGCCACGGCCTCCACGCGCAGCGGCAGCGGCGCGGTTCGGACCGTCGCGTAGGCGCGCGCCGCGGTGTCGAAGTAGGAGACCGGGACCGACGGCACGTCGACCGTCCCGGCCGCGAGCGCGCGCAGCTTGTAGCGGAAGCGGACGGAGCCGTCGGGCAGGTCCTCGCGCACGGGGTCGTCCCACGCGCGGAAGAGGTCCGCGAAGCCTTCCGCGAGCGAGGGGTCGGGCGCCTGCACGGTCGAGCGGACGAAATCGCCGGAGAGCTTGATCGAGAGCTCGACCGGATCGCCCTGGCGGCAGGTCTGCGTGTCGAGCGAGGCTTCGGCGGCGAGCGACGCGGCGAGCGCGCCGCAGAACGACGCGGGGCGGCCTTCGGCCGGCGGCGGGACGACGCGCACGGAGAGCGGCGGCGAGAGCGCGACGAACGGATCCGTGATGATCGCGCCGATGCCGGCGAGGATTTCGCCGGCGCCGCGCTTCTTGGCGGGGTGCGGCCGGACGGCGCCGGCCGGCGGGTCCGCCACGACGCGCCCCTCGAAGCGAACGGGCGCGAGGCGCGTTTCGCCGAGGTCCGTCGCGACCATCGGCACGCGCAGCTCGTAGCGGGCGAAGCGCGCGCCGTCGCGTTCGACGAACGTCCGCGGGAAGGCGAAGACGAGCGGGCCGCGGTCGAAGAGCGACCCGCCGAAGCCCGGCATCGCGGGGAAGCCGCCGCCGAGCGAGGCGAAAGGGTCCGACGAAAGGCCGTTCACCGTGAACCCGGCGCCGCCGCGCGCGACGTACGGATCGAGCAGGTCGGAGAGGCTCGCGCGCATCGCGGCGTTCTCCGCGGGGCGCGCGGCGAGCCACGGAACCGAGAGCGCGGGGCACGCGCGCGGGTGGAACGGCTTGTCGCGCCAGCCCTCGGCGGACGGCAGGCGGACCTCCACGCCGAGGACCGCGTCGAACGCCTCGTCCACGAGGACCTCGGACTTGTCGCATTCGAGCGTGAGGCGCACCCAGGGCTGCTCGGGCGGCGGCACGACGCGGATGTCGGGGACGGCCGCCGAAAGCGTGCGGCCGCCGACGTCGAGCCGGGCCGTGCCGAAGCTCACGACGCCCGTTCCGGCGGGATACGCCGTGTAGTCCCAGCCGATGCGCGAGACGGAGCGGCCGTTGATCGAAAAGAACTGCTGCGAGCGCGACGGCCCGGCGAGCGGCGCGGCGTCGGGGCGATCGAAGGCGGGAGCGCCGGCGGGCTCGGCGTCCGCGCCCGAAAGCAGGACGGAAACCTGCACCGGGTCGCCGACGAGAACCTCCTGCGAGGAGACCCGAACGGACAGCGCGGCCTCGCCGCGCGCCGCCCCCGCGGGGAGCAGGCACGCGGCCAGCAGCGACAGGCCGGCCTTCATGCGGAACATGGGGCCGGATTATAGTCCTCCCGTCCCCGCCGCGCAAGGGGCGGAAATCCGGTCCGCGCGCGGCGGGCAAAGCCCCGCCGGCGCGCGAATACCGCCCGCGGCGCAAATCACGCGCGAGCGAGGACGGCTTCGGCGACGGCGTCTTCGTCGACACCGCGCAGCGACGCGAGGAGGTCCTCGTCGTCGCGGAGCGCTTCGAGCGCCGCGGCATCCGCGCCGAGGCGCTTGAAGAACGGGTCGCGGCGCCACTTCGCGGGCGTCTGCCACGCCATGCGGTCGAGCAGGGATTCGAGCGGCGAGGCGCTCGCGTGGATCACGTTGTCGTAGCGGTCGATCCGCATGGCGAGCGCGTCGCGCCGGTCGTAGAGGAAGCCGCGCACGGACTCCTCGAGCGCCGCGGCCGGGCTTTCGTCGCCCACGACGACCTCCAGGAAGTCGCGCCACGGCATGTCGAACGAAAGTTCGAACGTCATGACGCCCGGCCCGTCCGGATCGGCGAACGGAGCGCGCATCGCGGGATGGAAGCCGTTCGCGACGTAGAGTCCCTCGTGCTCCAGGCGCGCGACGTAGAGTCCCGGCGCCAGGCGCGTCGCGCCGTGCTCCGCCCATTCGCGCAGCAAGTCGTCCGGCGAGAGTCCGAGTTTTTCGCGGGCGCGCTCGGCCGGGAGAAGCGTCCCCGCGGCGAGAACCGTGCCGAGCGGCTCGCCGAACGCGGCCTCGAACGCCTCGCCGGCGCCGCCGAGCGGGAGCGCGGCGGCGTCCGGCGCGAGCGCGA
>JAFPUX010000518.1 GCA_017413145.1 Kiritimatiellia bacterium
CGCCCCGCCGCGCGGACGAAGCGCCGGCGGCGGCCGCGGCGGGGACGGACGGGCGGACGGTCCACGGCGGGTTTCCCCGGCGGCCTAGCGGATGCCCCCCGGCCGGTCGAGGAAGAGGTTCACCGACGCGGACGGCGCCACGGCGCGGATCGCGCGGACGACGTCCTCCGCGCCGCCTCCGACGCCGGTCACGGCGTACTGCCACGTCGTCGTCCCGTCGCGGCTCGACGTCGATTCGATCCGCAGGCCGCGGAACAGCGAGTCGAGGACTTTCCCGAGTTCCGCGGCGCGGCCGTCCGCCTCCGCGTCCGGCAGCGACAGCACGAGCAGGCCGTCTCGCCGGATCCAGCGGCTCAGCGCCGCCCCGCGCATCGCGAGAAGCGCGACGAGGGCGAAGGCGTACAACCAGACGATGAACGCGAAATTGAGCGTCGCGGCGCAGATCGACGAGGCGATCACGAGCATCACGAAGCCGACCTCTTCGGGCTCCTTCACGGGCGTGCGGAAGCGGACGATCGAGAGCGAGCCGAGCAGGCCGAGCGAGAGCGGCAACGACACCTGCACGCCGATGAACAGCGTCGTCACCGCCAGCGCGAGCAGCGGGAACGCGCGGTGGATCCGGCTGCCCGTCCCGCGCCGCTCGTAGAAGAAGCGGTACAGCAACTGCGCGGCGAACGCGGCGAGCAGCGCGGCGAGCAGCGCGGAGAGGAACTCGCCGACGTCGATCTGCTCGCGGATGCGCTGCAGCGCGGCGAGGGCGGAGTCGATGCGTTGGGGTGAGGGTGTCGTGGCTTCGTTCATGTCAGGGCGTGCCGGCGGAAAGCCGTTGCATGCATTCGCCGTATTTCGAGAAAGAGCGGAGGCGAAGGCCGGCGCGGACCATTTCCTCCGCCCAGGCCGGCGGGTCGCCGGCCGGGTTCTTGAATTCGCAGACGGTTTCGCGGAGCTCGACGGACGAGCCCCACGGGAAGCGGGCGGGGTTCCAGCGCGGCGCGCGGATGTCCCGGTCGAGCGAAACGCGGCCGCCGCCGCGCGGGTCGTCCCAGCGCAGCCGGTCGTAGACGATCAGGCACGTCGGCGCCCACGCGGGGCCGACCGGCGCGCCGAGCCGCCCCGCGGCGCGGGCGAACAGGTCCAGCCAGAACCGGTCGTCCAGCGGCGCGGACGCCAGGTCCGCCGCCGGCGCGAACGACATCGCGCGCTCCTTGCGCCGCGCCGCGCCGACGCGGTACTTGATCTCCAGGAAGACCGGCACGTTGCCGGAGAGCTCCTCCGTCCGCCCGTACCAGCGGGCCCGGATCTTCCGCTTGCGGCCGTCGCCGTTCTCCTTCTCCGCCCACGCGCGCAGGTCCGGCGTGTCGTAGTAGACGGTGTTCGTCGTCCCCCGGGGATGCGCCTTGTCCGGCGTGCAGCACGCGTCCAGCACCGCGGCGGCGGCGTGGAACGCGCGCGCGTCGCCCGCGAACTTGCGTTCGTTCGTCACGGGCGGCTCTTGCGACGGGAGGCGGGGGATGTCCATTGCGGAATCTGTTTCTACGTAGAAACCTGTTTTCCGGTTGCTTTTCTACACTAAAACAAAACCGCGGCCGCTTGTCAAGCGAATTCCGGGCGCGCAGGACTTGCGGCGCGGACGGTTTTCCCGTAGAATCTCCGCCATGAAAACGGACACACGCCGCACGACCGCGCGGGGCGGACGTCCCGCGAAGTTCGCGGAACCGAGCCGCCCCGTCACGATGACCCTGCCCGACCGCGTCCTGGCGCGGCTCGCGGAAATCGACGGCGACCGAGCCAAGGCCGTCGTCAAGGCGGTCGAAACCGCGCTCGGCGCCGGAACGGCCGTCGGCGAACCCGTCGGCGAACTGGCGGTTTCGGCGGACGAATCCCTGCTGACCGTCGTCCGTTGCGGACCGCTCTCTTCGCTCCCGTGGCTGACGACCATCGAAGTCGCGCCCGGCCGCAACCTGATTTCCCTGCACGACGGCGTTCCCGTCGAAAAGCTCGAAGTGGCGCTGCAGGACCTGCTCGACACCTCGGACGGCATGCCGGAACGGGACCGGCGCGTGGTGCGGACGCTGCTCGAGCGCGTC
>JAFPUX010000519.1 GCA_017413145.1 Kiritimatiellia bacterium
CCGCTCCTCGCCGCCGTCGCGGTCGCGGTCCCACGGCTTGCGGAAGCCGCGGGACGGGCCGGCCGGCGACCGGCCCTCTTCACTGCGGTCCCAGGGTTTGCGGAAGCCGGTGCGGGGCGGCCGGCCTTCGCCTTCGCCGTCGCGGTCCCACGGCTTGCGGAAGCCGCGGGACGGGCCGGCCGGCGGCCGGTCTTCTCCACCGTGCTCCCAGGGCTTCTTGAATCCGCCCTTGCGCGGGGGGTGCGGGGCGTCGCCGGAGCGGGACGGGCCGCGCTCCCAGGGTTTCTTGAAGTCGGACATGGCTTACTTGGAGGCGCCGCGGGCCTCGTTGACGCGGAGCTTGCGGCCCATGACGTCGGCGCCGTTGAGGGCCTTGCAGGCGATTTCGGCCTCGGCGCGGTGGGGCATGAGGACGAAGCCGTAGCCCTTGGACTTGCCGGAGGGGTGGGTGATGATGCGGGCGGACTCGACGATGCCGTACTTGGAGAACTCGGCGTTGAGCTGCGCGTCGTTCATGTCGTAGCTGAGGTTGCCGACGTAGATTTCGATGAGTCCGTCGGCGCGGGGCGGGCGGGCGGGGCGCTTCGGGGCGGCCTTGGAGCGGCCGGCGGAGAGGCGGAGGGCGATCGCGGCGGCGAGCCAGGCGAGGGCGAGGGCGACGACGGCGATGCCGATCCAGTGGCGGAGCGCGAGGGCGGCGAAGGCGGTTGCGTGCATGGTGCGTGTTCTTTCTTGGGTGGGGGTGTGGCCGCCGGCCGCCGTCTTTCGGCTCGCCGGCGGCGGTTCTGGGGGCGTGCTACAGGAATCCCTTGAGGTGGCGGATGCGGCTCGGGTGGCGCAGCTTGCGGAGCGCCTTCGCCTCGATCTGGCGGATGCGCTCGCGCGTCACGTTGAACTGCTTGCCGACCTCTTCGAGCGTCCGGGAGTATCCGTCGTCGAGGCCGAAGCGGAAGGTGAGCACCTCGCGCTCGCGGTCGGAGAGCGTGGTGAGCACCTGCTGCAGGCGTTCGCGCAGGATGTAGAAGGCCGTGACGTCGGCGGGGTTCTCGGCGGTGGGGTCGGGGAGGAAGTCGCCGAAGTGGGCGTCGTCCCCGTCGCCGACGGGCGACTGCAGCGAGATGGGCTGCTGCGCCATCTTGAACACCTGGCGGACTCGGTCCACGCTCATGCCCATTTCGGCGGCGGTCTCCTCGTGCGTCGGCTCGCGGCCGAGCTCCTGCACCAGTTTCTTCTGGATGCGGAGCAGGCGGTTGATCGTCTCGATCATGTGGACCGGGATGCGGATCGTGCGGGCCTGGTCGGCGATGGCGCGGGTGGCGGCCTGGCGGATCCACCAGGTCGCGTAGGTCGAGAACTTGTATCCGCGCCGGTACTCGAACTTCTCGACGGCCTTCATGAGCCCGGTGTTGCCCTCCTGGATGAGGTCCAGGAAGGACAGGCCGCGGTTCATGTACTTTTTCACGATGGAGATGACGAGGCGGAGGTTGGCCTCGACCATCTTCGTGCGGGCCTCGAGCCCCTTGCGGAGCGCGTCGCGCAGCGCGAGGAACTTGTCGACGAAGAGCTTGGCGAAGGCGTCGTCCACGGTGCGCGGGGCGTCGGCGGGACGGACGTCGCGCAGGTGCGCGCGGAGCCCTTCGAGCGCCTCGGGCGCGAAGTCCAGCGGCGTGAAGCAGTCCGCCTGGATGCGGAGGACCTCGTCGCGTTCGCGGTCGATGCGGTCCTTGAGGGCCTTGTTGGGCTTGCGCCCGCGGCGGCCTTCGAGGAGGCGGCGGTGGTTGCCGTGGTGGAGGCGCCAGTTGGAGAAGTACTCGTCCTCGCGGCTCACGAACCCGCGGCCGTTGAACGCGTCGTCGGACGAGAACCCGGCGGCGATGCTCGCGAGCGATTCGATCTCCTTCTGCTTGAAGTTGAGCTCGATGAAGAGGTTCTGGAAGTCGTTGAAGAGCTTCTGGAACCGGCGCGCGTAGCGGTCGATTTCGCGGGCGAGGGACTTCTGCGCGGCGTCCGTCCCGCCGCGCGACGCGAGGATCGCGGCGAGCATGCGTTCGGCGAGGCCCGAGGCGCGGAACTTCTCGTTGATCGCGCCCATCGCGGCCATCTGCGACTCGAGGGCGGACTTGAGCTGCGGCAGCTTGCGGATGTAGTTGTCGCGGCTGTCGACGTACTTGTCCGTGACGATGCGGTCGAAGCGCTCGGTGCCTTCCTCGATCTGCTTGACGACCTTGAGGTAGAAGCGGGGCGCGAAGCCGAACTTGTTGAAGCTCTGGCGGACGGCCTTCTCGGACTTCTCGATCTCCTTGCAGATCTTGACCTCCTCCTCGCGGGTGAGCAGGGGGACCTGCCCCATCTGGTGGAGGTAGGCGCGGATCGGGTCGTCGAACGATTCGGACTTCTGCGACTTTCCGGCGGCGGCCTGCGTCTCCTCGCGGGGGGTCTTGCCGGCCTCGGCCTCGGCGGGGCTCACCACGTCGATGCCGCCGGCCTGGATTTCGGCCATGTAGGTCTCGATCTCGGAATCGTTGAGGACCTCGGCGGGGAGGACCTCGTTGATGTCGTCGGTCGTGATGTAGCCCTTGCCGTCGGCGCGCTTGAAGAGTTCGCGCAGGCGGGCGGCGTGTTCCTCGTGGTCGTGGCGGGCGGGGGCGGCGGCGGGCGTGTCGTCGTCGGGGCTCGCGCCGTCGGTGGCGTCCCAGTCGAACACGCCGTCGGCCGCGGCCGCGGACGGATCGGGCGGGGGCAGGGCGGCGTCCTCGGCGAAGCGGCCGTCGTCGGCGTCGTCTTCGTCGTCCTCCGGCGGGTTGTCGTGCTTGCGGACGTCGTCGTAGAGTTTCTCGACGTCGAGGTTGCGGGCTTCCTTCTCGATTTCGTCGGCGCCCTGTTCCATCTCCTCGATCGAAGGCTCCGGGGTCTCGGCGTTCTTTTCCGCCTCGTCCTCCTGCTCGGCGACCCAGTCGGGATTGACGGAATCGGTTTCCTCTTCCTCGTCGTCGTAGTCTTTCGGCTTGCGGCCGCGCCTGGCGGGTTTGGGCCGGACCAGCATGATCAGATCGTCGTCGTCCTCCTCCGGCGGCTTGGGCGCGGGTTTCTTGGCCGGCGCCTTTTTGACGGGCGCGGGCTTGGGCGCGGGCTTCTTGGCCGGGGCCTTCTTGGCGGGCGCGGGCTTCTTGGCCGGAGTCTTCTTGGCGGGGACGGGCTTGGGCGCGGGCTTCTTGGCCGGGGCCTTCTTGGCGGGCGCGGGCTTGGACGCGGGCTTCTTGGCCAGAGCCTTCTTGGCGGGCGCAGACTTCTTGACCGGCGTCTTCTTCACGGGCGCGGGCTTCTTGGCAGGGGCTTTCTTGGCGGGCGCGGGCTTGGACGCGGGCTTCTTGGCCGGGGCTTTCTTGGCGGGCGCGGGCTTGGACGCGGGCTTCTTGGCCGGGGCCTTCTTGGCGGGCGCGGGTTTGGGCGCGGGCTTCTTGGCCGGGGCCTTCTTGGCGGGCGCGGGCTTTTTGGCGGGAACCTTTTTGGCGGGCGCGGACTTGCCGGAAGGCTTCTTGGACGACGCCTTCGCGGCCGCCGGCTTCTTTTTCAGCGGGCTTGCCATTCGTTCGTTGCTTCGTTGTTGTTCGATGAAAGGGAGGCGGGGCGGACTACTTCTCGTCGGGCGCCTTGGCGCGCTCGGCGGTCCAGTCCCAGCCGCGGGTGACGAGCCACGCGGTGTTCAGCAGCTTGCTCTGTTCTTCGCCCGAGTCGTTCACGATGGCGACCGTCTGGGGCAGGCGTTCGACGTGCCCGTCGAAGAAAATGCCCTGCGAGAACTTCGTCGACGTCCCGGACGAAGTGTGGTGGCAGGCGAGGAGCTGGTCGTTCGCGTCGTAGACGGACTTTTCGGGGTTGAGGCAGCAACCGCCGCGCCAGTCCTGGCCGAACGCCTTGCTCGGATAGCCCCCGCGGTTCTGCCGGGCTCCGAAACCGTCGACCTCGCCGAACAGCAGGAGCTTGGAGGGTTCGGGCACGTGCCCGCCGTATCCCCACGTCACGCCGACCCAGGACGTCTTGACCTTGCGCCACTGGCGGTTGGAGGCGCCCCCGAAGCAGGGGTTCATCGCGTAGGTGCGGTAGATGTCGGACGTGGAGAACCCGTCCTCGTCGTCGTTTCCGCTCTGCTCGATCATGGCGGACTGGACGATGGGGCAGACGTAGGACGCGAAATCGCCGACGTAGGGGAAGAGGTCGCCGTACTCGATGGCGAACTTGGCGTCCATGCCGGTCCCCCGGTCGTCGTAGAGCTCGCCCGAATGGCTGACCTTGTTCCCGCCGTCGTACCAGAGCGCCTCCAGCTCGTCCATGTCGCGCTTGTCGTTCACCCAGGTGCACCAGCCGTGGTAGTGGCCGTAGGTGGCCGAACTCTCGTGGTAGATTTCGAAGGACTGCGCGTAGGGAACGCACTGGCCGTTGTCCATCGCGTAGGCGAGAACGGCGTCCATCAGCTGGCGCAGGTTGTTCGTGCAGTGCTTTTCGCGCGCCGAGTTGCGCATGGAGGAAACGCCCATCGCGATCAGCGAGGCGAGGATGCCGATGATCGCGATGACGATGAGCAGTTCGATGAGGGTGAAGGCGGATCGCTTTTTCATTTGCGCGCGAGCGTTTGCTTTGCTAGAATCCGGGTCCGTGCGGCGCGGCCTCCGCGGGCGGAGAAACCGGCGTTCGCGTTTGATGGGTATAAAATTTTACCAAAATCGTCAAGCCAAGTCAACATGCCTTTTCCGAAAAAGTTTTGCCCCCCGGCGGGCGTCCCCGAGGACGGAATCCGGATCGACGGTTTGC
>JAFPUX010000520.1 GCA_017413145.1 Kiritimatiellia bacterium
CGACGCGGCCAGGAGCTGGCACGGTTTGGACGGGTCGCGTCCCTTCGCCGCGACGATGCGCGCCAGGGCGTCCGCCCGCGCGGGGACCGCCGCGACGCCGTAGACGGTGTCCGTCGGGACGACCACGATCCCGCCGGCGCGGAACAGCGCGCCGAGCGCGTCCAGGTCGGCGGCGGATAGCGGCGCGCGGAAGCGGCGCATGGCGGCGGCTACGCCGTCTTGCCGGCGTAGCCCCACGGGTGGGCGGAGTGCCACGCCCACGCGGAGGCGATGATCTTCTCCGGGTCGGTCCATTCGGCCGTCCAGCCGAGGACCTCCTTCGCCTTGCGCGGGTCGGCGACGAGCTCGTCCGGGTCGCCCGGGCGGCGCGGCGAGACGACCGCCGGGATCGGGTGGCCGGTCACGCGGCGCGCGGCCTCGACGATCTCCTTCACGGAGAAGCCGCGGCCCGTGCCGAGGTTGAGCGCCCCGCAGAAGTCCGACTCGAGCGCGAGCAGGTGCGCGCGCGCCAGGTCCGAGATGTGGACGTAGTCGCGCACGCACGTGCCGTCCGGCGTGCGGTAGTCGCCGCCGAAGATTTCGACCTTGTCCTTGCGCCCGAGCGGGACGCGCAGGACGTTCGGGATGATGTGCGTCTCGATCTCGCGGTCCTCGCCGAGGTTCCCCTCGGCGCCGCACGCGTTGAAGTAGCGCAGGAACACCGGGCGGAAGCCGTGGATGCGCTGGTACCACCCGAGCATCTTCTCGAAGAGGAGCTTGCTCTCGCCGTAGGGGTTCGTCGGGCGCTGGGGCGTGTCCTCCGTGATCGGCATCTTGTCCGGCTGGCCGTAGGTCGCGCAGGTCGACGAGAAGACGATGCGCTTCACGCCGCAGGCCTTCATCGACTCGGCGAGGTGGATGCCGCCGATGTCGTTGTTGCGGAAGTACTTCCCGGGATCGGCGGACGACTCGCCGACGAGCGCGTACGCGGCGAAGTGCATCACCGCGTCGGGCTTCTCGGCGCGCATCGCCTCGAGGATTTCGCCCTCGCGGCGCAGGTCGCCCACGATCAGGCGGGCGCGCGGGTCGACCGCCTCGAGGTGGCCGAGCTCCATCGAGTCGAAGACGACGACCTCGTGGCCGGCGTCCAGGAGGTGTTTCGCGGCGCAGCTGCCGATGTAGCCGGCGCCGCCGGTGACGAGAACTTTCATGGCCTTTGGGTCCCGGGGGATGCTAGGAGTCGCGGATCTCGACGTGGAGCTTGTTGCGGAGGACGTTCTTGACTTCCTCGTGCGCCTTGTTGACTTCTTCGTCCTTGAGCGTGCGGTCGGCGGCGCGGTAGAGCAGGCGGTAGGCGAGCGAGAGCTTGCCTTCGCCGAGCGACTTGCCGCGGTAGACGTCGAAGAGCGTCACGTCCGCGAGGAGGTCCTTCGGCGCGGCCTTGCGGACCGTCTTCACGATCTCCTCGTGCGTGACGCCCGCCGGGGCCACGAGCGCGATGTCGCGTTCGGTGCCGGGAAGCGTCGGGACGTCCTTCGCCTTGGCGACGCGGAACGCGTTGGCGAGAAGCGGCGCGCGGCGGATTTCGAAGACCGCCACGGGCGAGGCGATGCGGTTCTTGCGCGCGAGGGACTGCTTCACGAGGCCGAACGCGCCCGCGGGGCGGCCGGCGAGGATCACGACGGAGGACATGCCGGGCTCGAACCCCTCCATGTCGCGCGGCTCGAGCCGCAATGCGGGGGCGTGGAGCGCGGCGCAGAGCGCTTCGAGCGCGCCCTTGAGCCAGAGCAGGGATTCGAAGGGCTCGACCTTGCGCATGCGGTCCGTGCCGTCGCGCCCGGCGAAGCCCATGACGGCCGCGCAGACGCGGTCGTCCTCGAGCGGCGAACCGTCGACGGCGGCCGTGAAGACGCGGCCCATCTCGAAAACCGCGGCCGTGCCGACGCCGCGCGACTGGTTGTAGGCGAGCGTCGAGAAGACCTGCGGCACGAGCGAGTCGCGCAGCACCGAGCAGTCCGCGCTCACCGGGTTCGGGATGCGGATGCGGTGCTCGGCCTGCCCCGCGAAGAACGGCTCGAGGACGGCCGGGGCGGTGAAGGAGTAGTTGACGATCTCGCTGAAGCCGAGGCCGGCGAGCACGTGGCGGCAGACCGCCGCGGCGCGGAAGGGCGCGTCGTCCGCGCCCGGGACGACCCGCGAGGCGGGGACGACGTCGGGCAGGGCGGCGAGGCCGTTCATGCGGGCGACTTCCTCGATCAGGTCGCACTCGTCCGTGCAGTCGAGGCGCCAGGTCGGGACGACGAACGACGCGCCGTCCGCGTCGCGCGAATCGACCTTGAAGCCGAGGCCTTCCAGGATGGCGACCTGGCGGTCGGCGGGCAGGTCCATGCCGATCACGTCCGTCGCGCGCTTGAAGCGCAGGCGGACGACGCGGGGCGCGGGGTCGCGGCGGTCGTCGAGCACCGTGCCGGACGCGACGGTCGCGGCGGCGTACTTCACGAGCAGGTGGCACGCGCGGCGCGACGCCCAATCGACGAGGAACGGGTCGACGCCGCGCTCGTAGCGGTGCGAGCTCTCGGTGTGCATGTCGAGCTTCGTCGCGGTCGACTTGATGCCGGGCGCCGCGAAGGACGCCGCTTCGAGCAGGACGGAGGTCGTGTCGGGCTCGATCTCGGAGCCTTCGCCGCCCATCACGCCGGCGACGGCGAGCGGGCCCTCGGGATCGGCGATGAGGAGCATCGACGGGTCGAGCTTGCGGTCCTGCCCGTCGAGCGTGCGGATGCATTCGGCCTCGCGGGCGTTGCGGACGACGATCGAGTGGCCGCCGCGGACCTGGCGGTAGTCGAACGTGTGCAGCGGCTGGCCGCACTCGAGCATGACGTAGTTCGAGACGTCGACCACGACGTCGATCGACCGCATGCCGCAGAGCTCGAGGCGTTTGCGCATGAAGTCGGGGGAGGGGAGGCGCTCGACGTGCGGCAGGACGCGCGCCGTGTAGGCGAGGCAGGCCGCCGGGTTCTCGATGCGGACGGAGCAGAGGTCCTTCGCGGCGGCGTCCGGCAGCTCGGGGAAGTCGACCGGCGGCAGCTTGAGCGGGCGGCCGAGGATCGCGGCGAACTCGCGGGCGATGCCGATGATCGAGAGGCAGTCGCCGCGGTTCCAGGTGATTTCGACGTCGAAGACCGTTTCGGGCTTCATGTCGGCGTAGAGCTCGGAGAGCGGCGTGCCGGGTTTCACGGCGGGGTCGAGCTCCAGGATGCCGGAATGGTCTGCGGAGAGCTTGAGCTCGCGCGCCGAGCAGAGCATGCCGAAGCTCTCGACGCCGCGGAGCTTGCCCTTCTTGAGCGTTTCGCCGCCCTCGGGAACCTTGGCGCCGACGTGCGCGAGCGGCGTGACGAGCCCGGCGCGGCAGTTGGGGGCGCCGCAGACGATCTGGAGGTCCTCCTTGCCGTCGAAGACGGTGCAGACGTGGAGGTGGTCGGAATTGGGGTGCGGCTCGCAGGTCTTGACGAGTGCCGCGCAGATGCCGGTGAAGTCGACGCCGATCTCCTCGACGCCTTCGATCTCGATGCCGGCGAACGTGATGCGGTCGGCGAGTTCCCGGACGGAAAGGTCGGAAATGTCGATGTAGTCGGCGAGCCAGCTGACGGGAAGTTTCATGGTGGTTTTCCTCGTGGGCGCGCCATTCTAGCACAAACCGCGCGCGCGCTCAATCGGGTTTTCCGGCCCACGGCGGCTCGGGCGCGCGGACCGTCGTCTCGCGTCCCGTGGCGGGGTGGACGAACGTCGCGGAGAGCGCGTGCAGCCGGTGGCCGGCCGCGGGGGCGGGGAGGGGGCGCGCGCCGTAGAGCGCGTCGCCCGCGACCGGATGCCCGATCGACGCGAGCTGGCAGCGGATCTGGTGCGTGACGCCCGTGAAAATCGTCACCTCGAGGAGCGTGAACGGGCCGACGCGCCGCAGCGGGCGGTAGAACGTCTCCGCGAACATCGGCCGCTCGCCGCGCGGCAGCGCGCCGCCGGAGACGCATCGCATGCGCCCGCGGAAGGAGTCGGCGTGTGCGAGGTGTCCCGAGACGCCGCCCGCGCGCTCCACGGCGCCTTCGACGAGCGCGAGGTAGACCTTGCGCGCCGTGTGGGCCGCCAGTTGCGCGCGCACCGCGTCGAACGCGGGCTGCGTCCGGGCGGCGAGGACGAGGCCGGACGTCCCCGCGTCGAGCCGGTGCAACAGCCCGGGGATCGCAGGGTCGCCGCCGACGCCCGCGAGTTCCGGGTAGCGCGCGAG
>JAFPUX010000521.1 GCA_017413145.1 Kiritimatiellia bacterium
CAAGCGCGCCTGTCCGCGCGGCGACGGCGCGTGCCTCGCCGCGGTTTCCCCGCGCCGCGCCGCCGACGCCGTCCTCTCCGTTCTTCCGTCCGCACCGTGAAACCGCATCTTCCCGTCTTCACCGCCGATCCGTACCTCGCGCCGTACCTGCCGGCCGTCGAGCGGCGCCTCGCCCGCGCGAACGCTCTCGAGCGGAAGCTGGCGGGGCGGGGGAGTCTCGCCGATTTCGCGAGCGCCCACGAGTGGTACGGCCTGCACCGCGTCCGCGGCGGTTGGACCTTCCGCGAGCACGCGCCGAACGCGACCGCGTTGTGGCTCGTCGGCGACTTCAGCGGCTGGAAGCGCGCCCCGCGCTTCGCCGCGCGCGCCGTCGGCAACGGCGACTGGGAGCTGCGCCTCCCGGCCCGCGCGCTCTCGCACGGCCAGTTCTACCGCATGGAGCTGGCGTGGCCCGGCGGCGAGGGCGCACGGCTGCCCGTCTACGCGCGGCGCGTCGTCCAGGACCCCGACACGAAGATCTTCGCCGCGCAGGTGTGGAATCCCCCGCGTCCCTACCGCTGGAAGCACCCGGGCTGGCGCGTGCCCGACCGCGATCCGGTCATCTACGAGGCGCATGTCGGCATGGCGCAGGAGGAGCCGCGCGTCGGCACCTACGCCGAGTTCCGCGAGAAGGTCCTGCCGCGGATCGCGGCGGCCGGCTACGACACGATCCAGCTCATGGCCGTGATGGAGCATCCCTACTACGGCTCGTTCGGCTACCAGGTGTCGAACTTCTTCGCCGCGTCGTCGCGCTTCGGGACGCCCGAGGACCTCAAGGCGCTCGTGGACGCCGCGCACGGCCTCGGCCTCGCGGTCGTCATGGACCTCGTCCACTCTCACGCCGTCCGCAACGAACTGGAGGGCCCCGCCGCGCTGGACGGCACGCACCACCTCTACTTCCACGACTGGCGCCAGAACCCGGACGGCTCGTTCGAGGGCCGCGGCCACCATCCCGTGTGGGACTCGGTCCTGTTCGACTACGGCAAGATCGACGCGCTGCACCTGCTGCTCTCCAACGTCCGCTTCTGGCTCGACGAATACAAGTTCGACGGCTTCCGCTTCGACGGCGTGACCTCGATGCTCTACCGCCACCACGGCCTCGGCGTGGACTTCGTCGGCTACGGGCAGTATTTCGACGACCAGGTCGACGAGGACGCCTTCGCCTACCTCGCGCTCGCCAACCGCGTGATCCACGCCGTCCGCCCGGACGCCCTCACGATCGCCGAGGACGTGTCCGGCATGCCGGGTCTCGCCGCCCCCGCGTCCGCGGGCGGCGCCGGGTTCGACTACCGCATGTCGATGGGCGTCACCGAGGCGTGGAAGACGCTGCTCGAGAAGGTGCCCGACGAGAACTGGCACGTCCCGTGGCTCTGGCACGCGCTCACGGACAAACGCGCGGACGAGCGCGTCGTCTCCTACGTGGAATGCCACGACCAGTCGCTCGTCGGCGGCAAGACCGCGCTCTTCCGCATGGCCGGCACCGCGGTCTACGACGCCATGCACCGCGGCACGGCCGACCTGCGCGCGCAGCGCGCCGTCGCCCTGCACAAGATGATGCGCCTCGCGACGCTCGCCGCCGCGGGCGGCGGCTACCTCGACTTCATGGGCAACGAGTTCGGCCACCCCGAGTGGATCGACTTCCCGCGCGAGGGCAACGGCTGGAGCTACGACCACGCGCGCCGCCGCTGGAGCCTCGCGGACGACCCGAACCTGCTCTTCTCCGCGCTCGGCGCGTGGGGCGGCGCGATCGTCCGCCTCGCCGCCGCTCGCCCGCACCTGCTGGACGCGCCGCCGAAGCTCCTCGCCGCGGACGGCGATGCGCACGTGCTCGCCTTCGCGCGCGACGACCTGTTCTTCGTCTTCAACTTCCACCCGTCCGCGTCGCACGTCGACTACGAGCTCCCCGTCCCGCCGGGCCGCTACGAGCTGCTGCTCGACTCCGACCGCCCGGACTTCGGCGGCGCCGGCCGCCTCCCGGCGGCCCTCCGCCTCGACGCCGCCTGGACGACCCGCGGCGACCAGCGCTTCCCGGCGCTGCGCCTGTATCTTCCCACCCGCACCGCGCTGGTCTTCCGGCGCATCCCGTCATGACCACGTCGACCTGGAACGGATACGAGATGGAGCGCACGGACCCCGAGCCCGGGGTCGCGCGGCTGCTCGTGAAGCCCAGGGCGGACGCGTCCCTCGCGCGCGACGCGGAGGGGCGTCCGCGCTGGTACTGGAAGGTCCATTTCTGGGGCGCGTTCCCGTTCGTCGACCTCGCGCTGCTCGCGCGCGGCTGGCATGTCGCGCACGCGACCGTTGACGAGCTCTACGGCGGCCCCGAGTGCATGCGCCGCATGGACTCGCTCTACGACGAAATGGTCGCGCGCGGCTTTTCGCGGCATCCGGTGCTCTGCGGCATGAGCCGCGGCGGGCTCGACACCGCGAACTGGGCCGTGCACCGCGCCGGCGCGCCCGGCGCGATCGTCCTCGACAACCCCGTCCTCGACATGCGCTCCTGGCCGCTCGGCGCGGGCCGTCCGGCGAGCCGCTCCCCGTGGTGCCTGGAGAACGCAAAGCGCGCGTGGGGCTTCGCGGACGACGCGGCGGCGCGCGCCTTCGCCGGCAATCCGGTCGACGCCGCGCCCGCGCCGATCGCCGCCGCGCGCACGCCCGTGCTGCTCGTGCAGGCGCTCGCGGACACCGTCGTGCCGCCGGAGGAGAACGGACTGCCGTTCTTCGAACGCCTCCGCGCCGCGGGCGGCGTCTGCGAAAAGATCGAAAAGCCCGGCGCCGACCATCACCCGCATTCGCTCGACCCGCCGGACGCGATCCTCGCGTTCCTCGACCGCCACCTGCCGTGAACCGTTTCCTCAAGACCGCCCTCAAGCTCGCCTTCACGGCGCTGCTGCTCGCGTTGCTGTACCGCAACGTGGACGGCCGCGCGTTCGGCGAAGCGTTGCGCGGCATCCGCTGGTGGCCGTGGGTTCCCGCGTTCTTCGCGATCGCTTTCGCGAACATGTGGCTCTCGTCGCTTCGCTGGGGCCTGCTGCTGCGCAGCGACGGCGTGGACATCCCGACGCGCAAGCTCTTCGCGAGCCACTGGATCGCGTCGTTCTTCAACTTCTTCCTGCCGTCGAACATCGGGGGCGACGTGTACCGCATCGCCGACATCGGCCGCAAGAGTGGCAGCGCGATGGGTTCGCTCGCGTCGGTCTTCGTCGACCGCCTCTGCGGCTTCCTCGCGCTCTCGCTGATGGGGTTCGTCTTCCCGCTGCTCGGCCTGCGGCTCGTCCCGCCGGAGAAGCGCGTCCTGCTGCTCGTGCCGCTCGCCGTCTTCCTCGGGTTCCTTTGCGTCGCCGCGCTGCTGTGGCAGCAGGGGATCGTCCGCTTCTTCGCGCGGGCGCTGCCGGGTCGGCTCCGCGCGAAGGTCGAGCGGCTGCTCGACACGTTCTTCGCGTCCGTGTCCGCTTACCTGCGCCGGCCGCGCGCGCTCGCCGGCGCGTTCGCCCTTTCGCTCGTCTTCCAGTTCCTCGTCTTCGTGGCGGTGTGGACGCTCTGCCGCGCGCTGTCGATTCCCGTGTCGCTTGCGGAATGCTGCGTGTTCGTCCCGTTCGTGTGCCTGCTCGAGGCCGTTCCGCTCACGTTCTTCGGCATCGGCCTGCGCGACACGGGCTACGCGATGTTCTTCTCCGCCGTCGGCCTCGCGGGGCGGGGTGCGGACCCCGCCACGGCGTCCGCCACGCTTTCGCTCTGCTACATGGCTTTCACGCTCGCCTACGCGGCGGGCGGCGGCCTGTTGTTCCTGCGCCGCCTCTTCGCGGCGCCGTCCGGGGCCGCGGCCCCGGAACCTCCTTCCGACACAACCCCTTCGGGCGGGTAGCTCAGTGGTTAGAGCCCTCGGCTTACACCCGAGTGGTCGCGGGTTCGAGTCCCGCCCCGCCCAAGACTTCCGGCTTCGCCGAGCGGCGGCGCGTTGCGCCGCTTGCAGGCGGGGCCGCGTTGCGGTAGAATCCCGCGCCGTTCCGACGGGGAGTCCGCGCCAGGCGGGCTGAGAGGGGGCCGACGGGCGGCCCCGACCCTTCGAACCTGATCCGGATCATGCCGGCGAAGGAAACGGAAATGAAAGACGAAGACAAGGGGATGTCCGCCCTCGGTTGCGGACTGGTGTGGTTCGGGGCGGCGGTTTCGATCGCCGAGATCGAGGCGGGCGCGGCCCTAGCGCCGGCGGCCGTCGGCGGTCGCGGCTGGTCCGTGCTCGGCGCGGTCCTGCTCGGACATCTGTTCGGCGGCGCGCTGCTCTTCCTCGCGATGCTGCTGGGCGCGCGGACGCGCCGCGGCGGAATGGACTGCGCGAAGGTCCCGTTCGGCCGCGCGGGCGGCGGCTTCTTCGCCGCCCTCAACCTCCTGCAGCTCGTCGGCTGGACGGCCGTGATGGTCGCGCAGGGCGCGGGCGCGGCGCGGGAGCTGCTCGACGGCCGCGTTCCGTTCGCCGCGGCCTGCGCGGGCATCGGAGTCCTCGTCGCGGTCTGGATCTACGTCGGCCTGCGTGGCGTCGGGAAGATCAACTCGGTCGCGATGGGCCTGCTCTTCGCGCTCACGGTCGTGTTGTTCGTCTCCCTCCTTTCGACGGACGCCAAAGGGACGGGGCGTCCGACCGAGCCGATGCCGGACCCGGTCTTCTGGTTCGCCTTCGAGATGTCGGTCGCGATGCCGCTCTCGTGGCTGCCGCTCGCGGCCGACTACACGAGGGACGCGCGCCGGCCCGTCGCGGCATGCGCGGCCGCGGCGCTCGTGTACTCCCTCGTGTCGTGCTGGATGTACGGCATCGGCATGGTCGCGGCGACCTACGGGTCGATCCCCGACGCGTTCCGGTACTTCGACGCGGCGGGGCTCGGCGCGGCGGCGCTGCTCGTCATCGTCTTCTCGACCGTGACGACGACGTTCCTCGACGCCTATTCGGCGGGCGAGAGCGCGAAGAGCCTCTGGTCGCGCATCCCCGCGAAGCCGTTCGGCGTGGCGGTGTGCGCGCTCGGCACGCTCCTCGCCGCGCTCGGCGCGATGGACCGCTACCTCGACTTCCTGTACCTCATCGCCTCGGTCTTCGCGCCGATGGCGGCGGTGTTGCTCGTGGACGGCTTCCTCGCGCAGCGACGCCCTCAAAACTCCGCGTCCTCCGCGAACTCCGCGTGCAAACTCTCCGCGGACTCCGCGAACTCTGCGTGCAAACTCTCCGCGGACTCCGCGAACTCTGCGTGTAATCTCTCCGCGAACTCCGCGTGCAACCTTTCCGCGAACTCCGCGTGGAACCTCGTCGCGTGGGCGGTCGGCTTCGCGGTCTACCACGCGTGCCTGGGCGGCGACTCGCCGTTCGCGCTCGCGTGGCCCGGCGCGTTCGGCTTCCTCGCCGGCTGGTCCTCGCCCGCCGGCGCGACGATCCCCGCGATGGCGGCTTCCGCGCTCCTCGCGCTTCCGCCGGCGGTCCGGGCGCGCCGCTAGGGCGAGCGGGCGCGGGTCACCAGTCGTCGGAGAAGTAGTCGTCCGCGTCGTCCATGCCCCACGACGCGTCGCCGGCCGTGCCGCCGAGGCACCACGCATCCACGCCGCTGTCGCGGTTGTAGCGGGGCGAGAAGGCCCGCCAGCCGCCGTCGGGGGGCGCGTTCCTCCCGAGGTTCCGGGAGACGGGTCCGCCGCCGGAAAGGATCGAGACGACGTCGACGAGGCGCCGGCCCCAGCCGCCGTCGCGCTCGAAGTTGCCGAGCAGCAGACGCGCGGGCATGTCCCGGTCGGGGCGGACGTTGTTCGCGCCGCCGCGTTCGCCGCCTCCTTTGCCGGCTTCGGCGTCGGGCTTGCCGCCCTCCGCATCCGCACCGGCGGCGGCGGCCTCGGCGCCGGC
>JAFPUX010000522.1 GCA_017413145.1 Kiritimatiellia bacterium
GCCTCGACCGCGCATTTCATCGGGCGCGACCCGCTCGTCGCGAAGGCGCGGGCGGCCGTCGCGGCGCGGATCGGGGAACGGCTGCCCGTCTCGGAGCTGGCGAAGGCCCTGGGCGTCTCGCGCCGAACGCTCGAGCTGCGCTTCCGTGCGGAAACGGGCGTCCCCATCGGAGAGGCGATCCTGAACGAACGCCTCGCCCGCGCGAAGGACCTGCTGCGGACGACGTCGCTCTCGTGCGAGCGGATCGCCGCCGCGTGCGGCATCTACGACGCGAACCACCTGGGGCACCTGTTCCGGCGCAAGTTCGGCGCCTCGCCGTCGGCCTTCCGGGCGCGCTGAGCGGCGCGTGGCGGGGTGTGGCGTCCGCCGCACCCCGCCACACGCGCATGAGAGGGGGGGCTACTTGATCAGCAGCATCGTGCAGGCGTCGCCGTGCTTCTCGAAGATGAGATACGTGCGGCCGTTGGCGGACGTGTCGGACGAGCGGCCGAAGGTCGTCGTGCCGAGCGGCGCCTTGTAGGCCTCGTTGACGGTGTAGCGGACGGGCTCGGGAATCCAGGAGGCCTCGCCCGACGGGAACGGGTTGTCGCCCGCCGGAGGGGTATACCAGGTCGTTCCGGACAGGTCGTTCCAGGCGGGGAACATCCTGTTGTCGATGCAGAAGGCCAGCTGTGCGTTGTTCGCGCCGCGGTTGAAGTTGCGGTATTCGCCGGCGTTCGAGTTGAGGTAGGCGCTGTAGCTCGTCCCGGTCTTGTCGCCGGCGTTGTCCACCAGCTCCGGCGGCGGGCCCGCGAAGTGGAACACGCACTTGTCGTGGATCACGGTGAACGCGCAGGCGCCGACCTTCCCCAGGGTCTTCGGGAACTGCACGTCGAGGAGCGACTGGCACCACGCGAACGCGCAGCCGCCGAAGGCCCGGACGCGCGACCGCGAGAAGTCCGCCGAGACGACGCCCGTGTTCTCGAACGCGACGTTGGCGACGTTCGTCACGGTCTCCGGCGCGATGAACGAGGTGAGGCCACCCTGCCCCTTGAACGCGGACTTGGCGATCTCGACGATCCGCACGGGCGTGCCGTCCTCCGTCGTGTCGTCCAGCACCTGCGTGAGGTCGAGTTCGCCCGATCCCGCCACGACGGCGCTGGCGCCGGTGCCTCCGCATCCGAGCCAGAAGGCGTCGGACGATGCGTCCGGTTGGTAGACGCGGAGCGTCCAGTTCTTGTCCGTGATCGTCCCGGTGTAGGGCTTTCCGCCGACGGTTCCGGCGCCTTCCGCGTAGGTCCACTTGTAGCGTTCGGCGACGAAGGAGATTGTCTTCATGTCCTCGTCCGCGCCGGCGGTGCCGTAGATCGTGAAGGCGTAGGTCCGGCCGAGCTCGAGGTCCGCGATGGTGTAGGCGTACGTCCCGACGGCGGTGGCGTTCGTCGCGAAGACGACGCGGTTGCCGAGGACGAATTCCAGGAGCGCGCTCTCGGAGAGCAGCGACGTGACGGGGATGAAGATCGTCGCGATCCGGCCGTCCTTGGTGATCTCGTAGGA
>JAFPUX010000523.1 GCA_017413145.1 Kiritimatiellia bacterium
CGCGCGCGGCGGGCGACGCCCTCCGGCGCGCGAAGCCGGATTTCCGAGCGGTGCCGCGGCTACTTCATCCAGGCGAGCCAGTGCGGGAAGACGATGGTGTCGGCGATGAACCGCGCCTCGATCTGCTGCTGGATCTTTCCGGCGAACTCCACGTAGCGCTGCGCCAGGCGGGAGGGCGTCCGCGCCGCGCGCGCCGCGATCGCCTCGCGGAACTCCGGGAAGCACGGCTCCGGCGAACCCGGACCGTCGGCCGGCGCGCCCGTCTCGCGCAGCGTCGCGTACACGAGCAGGTCGCGGTACCAGTCCTGGATCGCCGCGTAGACCGCGCCGCGCAACTCCTTCTCACGGACCGAGACGAGCGCCTTCTCGACGTCGCCGTCGACGAGCGCCGCGTTCGGGTCGGCCTCGCGCTGCGCCTTGAGGCGCTCGGACACCTGCTCCTCGGCGAGCCCCTTGATCTCCTCGAAGAGCGCGTGCAGCCGCGCGGACGTCGCCATCACGCGCAGCATCGACCCGTTGGTGTGCTTCGCGAGGATCTCCCCGACGCGCGTGCGCCACGGCTCGGCGGGCGGCACGCGCCCGGTCGAGAGGTCGAGCCGGTGGCAGCGCGAGACGATCGTCGGCAGCAGCGCCTCCGGCTTGTCCGTGACGAGCAGGAACAGCGTCGAGGGCGGCGGCTCCTCGAGCGTCTTGAGGATCGCGTTGGCGGACGACTCGTTCAGGCGGTCCGCGAAGAAGATCGCGCCGACCTTCCAGCCGCCGAGGTACGACATCTTGGACGCCCACGGCAGGAACGTCTCGCGCATCGCCTCCATCGAGATGATCCGCGACTTCTTCTCCGGCTCGACCGAAAGCACGTCCGGGTGCGTCCCGTTCGCGACGGACAGGCAGGACTTGCACGCGCCGCACGGCGCGGCGTCCGGCGCGTCCGCGCGGCGGTCGCAGAGCAGCAGCGATTCGATCCGCCGCGCCAGCTCCAGCCCCGCGCCGCGCGGTTCGCCGCACAGCAGGTACGCATGCGGCAGACGGCCGTTGGCAAGGCTGCGTCGGACGATGTCGAAGGCGGCGTCGGTCGTCATGGCAGGTTTCCCGTCTACGCCCGGACCGTGTGCACGCCCGGCCCGAGCTCGCGCGGCTCCCGGCCGGGCAGCTCCAGCGTCGCCGTGCACCCGAAGGGCACACGGAAGCGGTAGCGCACCCGGGAGGGGTTCGGGGAGGGGCTCTGCCCCTCTCCCGTTGCCTTCCCGCCGGCGGCGGGAAGGCACTCCCAGCCGCTCTCCCAACGGCCGCAGGGCGAGTCGTAGACCGCCTTGGCGCGGCCGAGCCCGGCGCAGGCGGAGGGACGCAGGAACACGTGCCGGAAGCCCGGCGCGGCCTCGTCCGGCTCCAGGCCGCACACGCCGCGGTACATCCACTCCGCCACCGCGCCGTAGGCGTAGTGGTTGAAGCTGTTCATCGAGAGGAACTCCGGCCGCGAGGCCGGGCCCTGGCCGTTCCAGCGCTCCCACACGGTCGTCGCGCCGCTGTCCACTTCGTAGATCCAGCTCGGGTACTGCTCGCGCAGGAGCAGCTTGAACGCAGTGTCGGCGTGCCCGGTCTCGCCGAGGACGCGGCACAGCAGGTGCGTGCCGATGAAGCCCGTGTCGAGCGCGTCCTTGTTGTCCGCGATCTTCTTCGCGAGCGTGTCGGCGCAGCGCTTGCGCCATTCCTTCGGCACGAGGTCGAACGCGAGCGCCATGACGTAGGCGGTCTGCGTGTCGACGACGCAACGGCCGTTTGGCGAGAAGTATTCCTTCTGGATCGCCTCCTTGATTTCGGCGAGGAGCGCACGGAGCTCTTCCGCGTCCTTGTAGTAGCCGAGCGCCTCGGCGGCGCGGAGCGTGAGTTCCGTCGATCGCGCGTAGTAGGCGGAGGCGACGTAGAAGTGGTCCGTGGCGCCGAGCGGGGAGCTCGGGTCCTTGTAGTTGTCGAGCGCGAGCCAGTCGGCGAAGTGCCAGTCCTTGAGCCAGAGGCGCTTGCCGCCGTCGTGCGTGTCGTCGCGCGTCTGGATGTAGTCGACCCACATCTTCATCGCGGGGTACATTTCGCGCAGGAGCGCCTTGTCGCCGGTGCGCACGAACGTGTTCCACGGGACGACCGACGCGGCGTCGCCCCACGCGGCAGACGAATGCGAGCGGCGGTCGCGCCACCACTGCACGGGCACGGGGACGGTGAACGGCACGCCGCCTTCGTAGTCGCGCTGCTCGGCCTCCATGTCCCAGATGAACTTGCGGAAGAACGCGCCGCAGTCGTAGTGGAAGAGCGCGGTCCCGCTGAACGCCTGGATGTCGCCGGTCCAGCCGAGGCGCTCGTCGCGCTGCGGACAGTCGGTCGGGACGTCGAGGAAGTTGCCGCGCTGGCCCCACACGGTGTTGAGGAAGAAGCGGTCCAGCTTCCTGTTGCCCGTCTCGACGTTCCCCGTGCGGTCGAGGTCGGAGTGGATCACGAGCCCGCGGAAATCTTTCGGGTCGGGGTTCTCGATGCCCGTCAAGCGCAGGTAGCGGAAGCCGAAGAACGTGAAGCGCGGACGCACGGCCTTGCCGATCTCGCCGGCCGAGGTGTAGACGAACTTCGCGCGGGCGCCGCGGAGGTTGTCGCGGAAGAAGTTGCCGTCCGCGTCGAGGATCTCGCCGGCCTCGGCGCTCCACGTCGCGCCGGCCGGGGCGCGGTTCACGACCTCGACCCAGCCGGTCATCTCCTGGCGGAAGTCGAGGACGACCTCGCCCTTCGGCGTGCGGATGACGTCGGGCTTCTCCAGCACCTCGGTCACGCGGATCGGCGGCGAGAAGCGGTCCGTGAGCGGCCCGACGCGGACCGCGCGGTCGTCGAACGCGGCCTTCTTCGGGTCGCGGCACGGGAGCTTCGCCACGACCGCAACGGGCGTCCACTTCGCGGGCGCGGCGGCGATGCGCGCGTCGACGTCCTCGCCGTAGTAGATCTCGCTTTCGAGGACGGGCGACGGCGCGCTCGTCCAGGTTTCGTCGGTCTTCGCGAGGAGCTTCGCGCCGGCGCGCACCTCGCAGATCGCGGCGGTCTGGTCGCCGTAGGTCGGGATGTCCTTCTCCCAGCCCGCCATCTTCGAGCGGTACCAGCCCTTGCCGACGTGGATCTTGATTTCGTTCTTCCCGGGCTTCAGCAGCGGGCCGACGTCGAACGCCATCGTTTGCACGTGGTTGAGGTAGTCGTGGTAGCCGGGGAGCAGCACTTCGTCCGTGGCGCGCGTGCCGTTCACGAAGAGCTCGAACACGCCGAGCGCGGCGACGTAGGCGCGCGTCGCGGCGGGGTCGACGCCCTTCGGCAGCGTGAACGCGCCGCGCAGGCGGAAGTGTCCGGTCGAGCCCTTCTTGCCCTTCGCGAGGTCGCGGGCGATCCACTTTGCCGCCCAGGGTTCGTCCATCTTGCCCGTCTCGAACCACGAATCCGCGGAGGCCGTTTCGCCGTTGTCCGCGAGAACGTCGACGCGCCAGAAGTAGCGCGTGCGGGGCGCGAGGGCGAGGTCCGGCTCGTAGGCGAGCGAGTCGAGCGGCTTCTGCCCGCTGTCGTGGAGGACGTTCTTGAACGCGGCGTCCGCGGCGACGCGGACGCGCGACCAGACGGCCTTTTTGGCCTTGTCGCTTTCGGGAACCCAGGAAAGGGCGAGCGTGGAGAAATCGTAGCCCAGCGGGCGGTCGAGGTGGTTGGCGCGGAGACGCGTGATTTTCATGGCGGGGCGGAAATGTGTCCGTGGTTGCGGGAAAGGATACCACGCCCACCGGGAAAAAGGAAGCGGATTCCGGCCTTGACGAAACGGCCGCGCAATGGTAGTGTGCCGCTTTGAACGACCCTCCGAACCATCCCAAACATCCCAACCATCCGAACCATGAAATCCCTCAAAGGCACCCAGACCGAAAAGAACCTGCTGACGAGCTTCGCCGGCGAATCGCAGGCCCGCAACCGCTACACGTTCTTCGCCTCGCAGGCCAAGAAGGACGGCTACGTCCTCGTCCAGGCCGTGTTCGACGAAATCGCGAACCAGGAGAAGGAGCACGCCAAGAAGATGTTCAAGTGGCTCGAGGGCTCGAACCTCGAGATCACGGCGTCCTTCCCCGCCGGCGTCATCGGCGACACCGCCGCGAACCTCCGCGCCGCCGCCGCCGGCGAACACGAGGAGTGGAGCGAGGCGTATCCCGCGTTCGCCGACAAGGCGGACGAGGAGGGCTTCCCCGAAATCGCCGCGATGTACCGCATGATTTCGGTCGCCGAGAAGTACCACGAGGAGCGCTTCCGCCGCCTCCTGGAGCGCGTCGGGAACGGCACGATGTTCAAGAACGGAACGCCGATCGCGTGGCGCTGCCGCAATTGCGGGTTCGTCGTCGAAGCGCCCGAGGCGCCGCAGGAGTGCCCCGCCTGCAAGCACCCGCAGGCCTACTTCGAGCGCCTCGCGGAGAACTTCTAGCCGTGCGGATCGCCGGCGGCACGATGCGCGGACGCACGCTCGCCGCGCCCGTCTCCGACGAACTGCGCCCCACGCAGGACGCAGTCCGCGAGGCCGTCTTCTCGATGCTGCGCGCCGTCCTGCCCGGCTGCTCGTTCCTGGACCTCTACGCCGGGACGGGCGCCGTCGGGCTCGAGGCGCTCAGCCGTGGCGCGGCGCGCGTCGCGTGGGTCGAGCGCGCGCCGCGTTCGCTGCGCCTGCTGGAGCGCAACGCGAAGGCGCTGTGCGGCGACCCGCTCCCGCGGGAGTTGCGGATCGTCCGCTCGGACGTGTCGGCGTGGCTGCGCCGCCCCGACCTGCCGCCCGGTTCCGTCTCCGTCGTCTACGCCGACCCGCCCTACGTGGAGCGCGAAGGCGATGCGGACGCCCTCGGCGCCGTCATGGCCGCGCTCGCCGCGTCCGGCGTCCTCGCGCCGACCTCGTTCTTCGTCGCCGAGCAGCGCGCCCGGACGCCCGTCCCCGCCGCGCCCGGCTTCGACCTGCTGGACACGCGGCACTACGGCAAGACGCAGGTCTCGCTCTTCCGGCGCGACGCGCCGGACGCCGGCGACAAGTTAGACTGGACTAGACCGCCGCCCGTCGGCTAGTATTGCGCCCATCGACCCCCTCCGCGCCGGCACGCCGCCGCGCCGGCACGGTCGGAACCAACGGAAAGGAAACACGTCATGCCCCACATCATCACCGCGGAAGAGTGCGTCGGTTGCGGCGCCTGCAAGGACAACTGCCCCGTCGAGGCCATCTCGCAGGACGGCGACAAGTGCAAGGTCGACCCCGACAAGTGCGTCGACTGCGGCGCCTGCGAAGGCGCCTGCCCGACCGGCGCCATCAAGGCCGGCTAGTTCCGTCCGCGACCGCCGAGGCGTGCGCCGCCCCCCCCCCGCCCGCCTCTTGTTTTCCCGCCCCGCCCGAACGAAAGGTCCCACGGCCATGATGATCCCCGACATCCAGTTCAGCCTCCTTTGCGAGGACGTCCGCCGCGAAATGTCCGGCAACTTCCAGTTTCTTGGCGTCGTCGCCGACAACTTGGTCGTCAAACAGCTCCCCGTCCGGTTCTTCCGCCTCAACGTCGCCAACCGCTGGACGAGCGGCGAAGGGACGTTCACGCAGAAGACGGCCATCATGGGCCCCGACGGCCACACGCCGCTCGTCACGGGCCGCGAAATCCCCGTGCGCCTCGCCGACGGCTCCAAGACGCACACGACCGTGGAAACCTTCCTCGGCGTCGAATTCCGCGAGACCGGCACCTACTGGGTCGAAGTGAGCCTCGACGGCGAGCTCCGCATGCGCTATCCCTTCACGATCCGCATCGCGCCGCCCCGCCCCGCGGCACCGCCGCCGGAGGCTCCCTCCGCATAGCCGGCGAATGCGGAAGACGGACGCGGGCGCGGGATTTCTCCCGCGCCCGCGTTCCGCGTTTCCGCACTCGGCCGGAGGCCGGAGTGAAGCCGCACGCGCATTGAGCGTGCGGGCGCGCCGGCTACCGGCGGCGTCCGCCGCGGCCGTTCGGCGCGGGCGGCGGCGCAC
>JAFPUX010000524.1 GCA_017413145.1 Kiritimatiellia bacterium
CGCCGCCCGCGGCGGCCACGGTGCCGCCGGTGATCTCGACCGAGCCGCGGTCGGAGAGGTAGCCGCCGCCGATGCCGTGGGCGCCCTCGCCGGCGGTCGCCGAGACGATGCCGCCGGAGATGCGGACCGTGCCGGCGGAATACGTCACGCCGTAGCTGCCTTCGCCGCCGCCGATGCCGGCGCCGTGGTAGCCGCCGGTCGCCGTCACGACGCCGCCGGAGATCGTCACGTCCGCCATGGCGAACGCGGAACCGCCGATGCCGGCGCCCCCTTCGCCGCCGGTCGCCGCGACGACGCCGCCGGAAATCACGACGGGCGTCGCGTGGTAGTAGTAGGGGGACAATCCCCCGCCGATGCCGGCGCCATGTTCGCCGCCCGTCGCCGTGACGACGCCGCCGGAGACGAGAATCGACCCCGGGCGGGCTTGCAGGTTTTCCTTCTGCCCGATGCCGGGGGCGTTGAGGCCGCCGAGGGCCGTGACGTCGCCGCCGGAAATGGCGATCGTCCCGCAGCTGGAGCCCGAGGCGCCGCCGATGCCGGCGCCGCTCCAGCCGCCCTGCGCGACGATGACGCCGCCTTCGATCGAAAGGGCCCCGCAATGGCCGGCGCTCCCGCCGCCGCCGCCGATGCCGGCGCCGTTGTATCCGCCGAAGGCGGAGAGCCCGCCTTCGCCGCGGATGGCGAGCGAGGCGGTTTCCGCGATGCCGAGGCCGGGGTGGTCCTTTCCGCTCGCGAGGGAGTTGGTGCCGACGAGCTCCAGCGTGGCCGTGACGTCGTCGCGGAAGTCGAGCGCCGCGGGGCCGGTTTCGCCGGTCGCGAGCGTGACGTCCTTCAGGACGACGGCGCAGGAGGTTTCGACTGAGACGGCGGTCCCCTCCTCTTCGCCGGAGAGTTCGAAGGGACCGGCGCCCGTGAGGTGGACGACCATCGTCGCCACGTCCAGGTTCCAGCCCTCGCCGGACAGGGACTCGATGCCGGCGCCGTTCACCGTGAGGTTCGCGTGCCACGGCCCGGCCGACGAGCCGTTGGGCGAGACCGAGACCCGCCAGAGGACGCCGTCGACCGTCACGAGGCGGTTGCCTTCGGGGAGCCACAGCCGCGCAACGCCGCGCGCGTCGGTGCGGACGTCTTGGAGGCCGTATTCGACGGCGGAGTCGCCGCTCGCGAGCGGAATCGAGGCGTTCACGGGCGCATCGGGCTCGCCGAGGTCGAAATCGACGGGATAGGCGAGGCTCTGGACCCCGACGCTCCACGCCACCGGCGAAACGGCGCTGCGGTCGGTGAAGATGGCGCCGCCGGAGATTCGGAACGAATTGAAGTTGGACGTCGCCTTGTCCGCGCCGCTGCCGATGCCGAGCGCGCTGGAGTGGACCGGCCGGACGGTTCCGCCCGAAATCGCGACGTGTCCGAAGTCGGAGCTGAACGCGCCGTTGCGGACGCCGGCGCCGATGGCGTAGGCGCCCTCGCCGGCCGTCGCGGTCACGAAGCCGCCGGAGATTTCGATGCGGCAGGACTGTTCGCCCGCGTAGGAGCCGCCGCCGATGCCCGCGCCGGACGCGCCGCCCGTCGCCGTTATTGCACCGCCCTGGATGCGGATGGTTCCCGTCTGAGCGCTGTCGTCGCCGCCAATGCCCGCCGCACACGCGCCGCCGGTCGCGGAGAGCGAGCCGCGCGGCTCGCTCGGAGAGCTCGCCCCACCGTCCGTGATCGTCAGCGTGGCGCCGCCCGGGACGGTCACGCCCGCGCGGCCGACGCCGCCCGTCGCGGCGTTTTCGCCCACGAGCGAGAGCGTCGCGGTCACGCCGGAGGCGAGGTGGATCGCGCCCGCGTTCGTGACGGCCGAAGCGTCCACCACGGCGTTGGAGAGCGTGACGGCGCAATTGGCCGCGATGGCCACGGTGGCGTTCGTGAGCGTGCCGGAAAGCTCGAAGGGACCGTCGCCGGAGAGCGTCAGGCCGCCGCGGACGGTGTCGAAGGCCCAGCCTTCGCCGACGACCTCGCCGACGTCCGTCCCGTTCACGAAGAAGCCGACGGAGCCCGGCGCGTAGCGGGCGGCGAGGGCGTTCTCGCCGTCGACCGCCGCGACCCACCGCTCCGTGTCGCCGCCCTCCGGCTTCAGGTCGAGGAACCAGTTGCCGTCGGGGAGCCAGAGGCGCAGGACGCCGTTCGCGTCCGCGTAGAGGTCCTTCGCGCCGTAGGCCAGCGGCGGCGTGTCGATGACGATCGACTCGACCTTGGCGCCGGGAACGCCCAGGTCGAAATCGACCGGCCAGGCGGCGGCCCCGGCGACGTCGTTCGTGGCGGCGGGGGAGACGCGCGCCGCCGTCGTGTAGATGGCGCCGCCCGTGAACGCGACGGAATCGACGGAGCCGCCGGTTCCGTATCCGATCGTGGGCGCGTTGAAGTTGTAGTCTTGCGTGACGGCGACGGTGCCGCCGCGGATCGCCACCGAGCCGCCCTGTCCTTTCCAGCCGCCGCCGATGGCCGCGCCGCCGCTTCTGCCCGTCGCCGTCACTTGTCCGCCGGCGATCTCGATCGCACCGGCCGCGCCCGTGTCGCCGCCGCCAATGCCGGCCCCGTCATGCCCGCCGTTCGCCTTCACTACGCCGCCGGAAATTGTGATGGACCCGCCGGAACCTTCATTGCCGCCGCCAATCCCGGCGCCATAGTCACCGCCGGTCGCCGTCACGTCGCCACCGGAAATTGCGATGTCTCCGCCGGCTGCGCTATAACCTCCGCCGATGCCGGCCCCACCGCTTCTGCCCACCGCCGTCACATCACCGCCGGAAATCGCGATGCGGCCGCCCGGACCATGGAAGCCGCCGCCAATCCCGGCCCCGGCGGAACCGGTCGCCTTCACGACGCCGCCGGAAATCGTGATGTCTCCGCCGTCGGCATTGGGATGGTTGGCGTAGCCGATGCCGTAACCGCCGCCGATGCCGGCGCCGTATGCGCCCCCAGTCGCCGTCACGTCGCCGTCCGTGATTGCGATCGTGCCGCCGGAGCCGCCATGGCCGCCGCCGACGCCCGCGCCGAATTGGCCGCCGGTCGCCGTCACCGTGCCGCCGGAAATCTCGATGGATCCGCCGTTCTCAAAGTCGGAGCCGCCAATGCCGGCGGCGTTGTAGCCGCCTTCGGCAACGAGGACCGAGGGCTCGGCGTCGGACGGCTGGACGTCGTCGATCGTCAACGTCGCGCCGGCCGCCGCGTGGATGCCGGGCGCGTTGGTGCAGCTCGAAACCAGGCGGTTCGCCCCCGAAAGGGTCATCGCCACGGTGCACGAACCGCAGTCGAACGGCGCGAGGGCACCGACGACGTTGGAGATCGAGAGGTCGCGGAGCGTCACGGCGCAGTCCGCGTCGGCGCGGATGGATACGTTCGTCGCCGCGCCGGAGATCGCGAACGGGCCCGCGCCGGAGAGCGAGAGGATCCGCGCGTCCTTCGAGAACGTCCAACCCTCGCCGGAAAGGTAGGCGAGGTCCAACCCGTTCACGGTGACGCCGACGGCCCTATCGGCGAAGGTGAAGACGTTGTTCGTGGTGCCGCCGCCGACAAATTCGAAGTCCTGGTTCCGCAGGGTGCGCACGCCGTTCGTCATCGGCAGCCACAGGCAGACCGAGCCCGTGGCGTCGGCGACGAGGTCGTTCGTGCCGTAGTTCTCGGGCAGTCCGTCCACGATCTTGTCCGCGAACGCCGTGCCGGGCTCGATGCCGGTGAAAAGCCAGTAGCGCAGCGGCGCGCCGGCGGCGTCCACCGGATTCGGCTGGACGGAGAGGTTCGCGCCGTGGACGCTGCCGCCGGTGACGACGAACGGCTTGGCGGAGCCCGTGACGGGGACGGTGTTGTCCGAGCCCTTGATGAGGTCGCCGCCCAAGCCGATGTTTCCGCCGTGGGCCGCGAGGACCGTTCCGCCGGTGACCTTCACGGCGCCGTCGGGGAGCTCCACCGACGCCTTGCCGCCGCCGATGCCGGCGCCGGATTCGCCGCCGCGCGCGTCGACGTAGCCGCCGGAAATTTCGATGCCGTCCGTCTGGAGGTTCGACGCGTCGCCGCCGCCGATGCCGGCCGCGCGGTAGCCGCCCCGCGCGACGACGTTGCCGGACTCGATCCGGATCTTGCCGCAGATCCGGTTGCCGCCGCGCGTGCCGATGCCGGCGCCGTATTTGCCGCCGAAGGCCGCCAGCGTCGGATATTCGCCGCGTTCGCCGGCGGGTTCCTCGGCGCGGATCGTCAGCGTGACGTCCGAGACGACCTCGATGCCCGCCGCATACTGGCCCGTGGCCGCGAGGGCGTTGGTGGTGCCGCCGTCGAGGACGAGATCGCAGTCGTTGGAGACGACGAAGGCCGAGGCGTATTTGTCGGCGCCCGCCCGGAGGTCGAGCCCCTGGAGCGTGACCTTCGAGGCGCCGCCGCGCGGGACGAAGAGGCGGTGCGAGCCGTTGGTGGAGACGCCCTGCACCGTCGCGTCGGCGGAGAGCGTGACGAGGGAGGTCGCCTTCTGGTAGGACCAGCCGGTGCCGCTCGCGTCCTGGAAGTCCGTGACGATCTCGCCGTTCACGACGATGTGGGAGAGCTGCGCCACGGTGCCGTCGTCCTCGATGCCGAAGACGAAGTAGTGGACGGAGCCGTCCTCCATCGCGACCGTGGCGGCGAAGGGCGCGCCGTCCGTGGAGGGGAGCCAGAGGCGCAGGTTGCCGTATTCGTCCGTGTAGAGGTCGTTGGCGCCGTAGGTCGAGAAGGCGGACGCGAGGTTGCCCCCGAAGTTGCCCCGGAGCTCCAGCACGAGCGAGTCGACGCGGCACGTCGCGACGCCGATGCCGAAATCGACGGGGAACACGGCGTAGTCGAACGTGTCCTTCGCGGCGGGGTAGACGGCCGAGGCGTCCGCCCGGAGGGAGCCGCCGGAGACGACGACGGTTCCGTCGGAATACGAGTTGCCGGGGCGGCCGACGGCGCAGGAGGCACCCGAGCCCGCGACGGCGCCGACGGTTCCCCCGGAGATCGAGATCGCGGCCTTCGCCCCGTTCGCTCCGCCGCCGATGCCCGCGGCGCCGGAACCGCCCTCCGCGCGCCGGACAATCCCGCCCGAGATCTCGATCGAGCCGAGGGTTTTGTCGACGCGGCCCGAGCCGCCGCCGATTCCGGCGGCCCCGCCGCCGCCCTGCGCGATCTCGATCACGCCGCCCGTGATGCGGATCGTCCCGTCGACGTAGTTGGCTGCGGCGCCGATGCCGGCGCCTCCGTTGCCGCCCCGGGCGCCCAGGATCGTCCCGCCCGAGATGGTGATCGTCCCGGCGGCGTCGTAGCCGCCTCCGATGCCCGCGCCGTTCTCTCCCCCCTGCGCCGTGACCGTTCCGCCGCGGATGGCGATGTCGCCGCCCGCGCGCAGGCTTCCGCCGATGCCCGCCGACAGGCCTCCGCCGGTCGCCGTGATCGTTCCGCCGGCGATCACGATCGTCCCGCCCTCCTCCCGGTAGGAGCCGCCGATGCCGGCGCCGTGTTCGCCGCCCGTCGCCGCGAGCGACCCGTCGCCGTCGATCGTGAGGGACTGGCCGGCCGCGACGCGCACGGCGGCGGCGTCCGCCGTGGCCCGCAGCGAGTTCGTGCCCGCGAGCGTCAGCGTGGCCGTCGCGCCGGAGCCGAGCGAGAGCGGCGGGCCCGTGCGGCCCGGCTCCTCGCCGTCGCCGTAGACGAGGTCGACGACGAGGTTCGAGGCGACCACCCCGCCGCCCTGGAGCAGGTCGAAGCCGATGCGCGAAAGGCGCCCGGTCTGCGCCGCCGCGCCGGAGAGCAGGTAGTCGCGCGAGTCCGTGAGCCGGACGCTGCAGGCCGACGCCTCGAAGCGCCAGCCGTCGCCCGCGTAGTGGCCGATGTCGACGCCGTCCACGCGGTAGCCGAGCGGGTCGAACTCGTGCGCGTCGGCGTCCGCGCCGGAGACGCTCGCGACGCGCTCGACCGCCTCGCCCCCCTCGGGCGTGACGAGGAAGTCGTAGGAGCCGTCCGGCAGCCAGAGGTAGAGCTTGCCCTCGTCGTCGGTGCAGAGGTCGTTCGCGCCGTAGGTGGCGGGGAAGGAGGAGAAGCCGTCGCCGCTCGACCACGGGGCGAGGGAGGCGATCCTTGTGTTGGCCGGGAGGCCCGAGACCGTGACGCAGTGGACCTGGGCGCCGGATGCGTCGAGGGGCGCGGGCGCCGTCGGCATTCCGTTCGCCGCCAGGACCGAGCCGCCGGTGACCGTGAGCGACGAGGCCTCCCCGTAGTGGCTCCGGCCGATGGACTTCGCGACCGAACTGCCGGTCCTGGCGAAGACCGTTCCGCCGGAGATGGAGATCGCCCCGCACGAGGTGTAGTCGCCGGGGCCGATCGCGGCGGCGGAGGTGCTCGAGGCCGTGACGACGCCGCCGGAGATTTCGACCGTGATCGACGTCGCGGTGCCGCTCACGGCGGCATCGCCGGCGCCGATGCCCGCCGCGTAGGGCCCGCCGAGGGCGCCGACCGTCCCCCCGGAGATCTTCACCGATCCGTGCGTGGCGCGGTATCCGCCGCCGATGCCCGCCGCGGAGTTGCTCGACCCGCCGTAGGCCGTCACCGATCCGCCGCTGATCTCGACCGCGAAGCCGGTGCCGCTCTCGCCGCTTCCGATGCCCGCGCCGTTCCTGCCGCCCGTCGCCGTCACCGTGCCGCCGGAGATCGCGATCTTGCCGAAGCCGCTGCCCGCCGCGCCGCCGATGCCGGCGCCGCCGTTGCCGCCCTTGGCGTCGATGACGCCGCCCCGGATGTTCAGATTGGGGGACGAGACGCCTGCGGCGGAGCCGATGCCCGCGCAATTCAGGCCGCCGTATGCCGTCAGCCTGCCGCCGCATTCCCCGATCGTGAGCGTCGCGTATCGGCCGATGCAGACGGCGGGCATGTCCTCGCAGCTGCGGAGCGTGTTCTCGCCCTCGAGAAGCAGCGTCGGCGACTGGCCTTCCCGGACCTCGAACGGGGGGCGATCGACGACGCCGCTCGTGTTGAGCGTGAGATTCGAGATGACGATCTCGCACGACACATGGGCCAGGAGGCTGAACTCGCCCGCCTCGTCCTTGCCCGTCACCACATAGCGCTTGCCCTCCGTGAAGAGCCGCACGTATCCGGTGGAGCCGTCGTATGTCCATCCGTCGCCGGTCTGCGAAACGCCGCCCGAGAGCCCGACGCCGTTGATGCTGATGGTGCCGGCGAGCGACGGATCCGTCAGCGTCCAGTGCCCGTAGAGCGTCAGGTCGCCGAGGAACGCGTATTCGTCGAGGTCGAGCGCCGCCGCCCCGTTCGCGTCGTAGTATTTCGTCCCGGCGCCGTTCTTCTCCGTGAACCAGCCCTCGAACCGCCAGCCGGGGCGCTCCCCCTCCGCCGGCGGCGTCGGCAGGGCGTAGCCGAGCCGCGCCGTCTTCGACTCGTTCACGCGCTGGCCGTCGGAGAACGCGAGCGAGTATTCGATCGCGGAGTGGGTGGTGGCGCTCGTCGCCGAGGCGTATGTGGCATTGAGAGTCACACCGCTGTCGCGGTAGAGCGTGCCGTTGCCGCCGTTCGCGCCCTTTGCGCCGCCGCTACCACGGTATCCGCCGTGCTTCTCGCCGCCGACCGTAACGGGAGACGTCCGGGAAGCCGACACGCCGTTGTCCCAGCCGCCCTGTCCGCCGGCGCCATCCGGGGTGTCCGTGGAACCCGTGCCCCAGCTGCCCTTCCAGAAGAGGCCGCCGTTGCCGCCGTGGAAGGTGCCGTCGCCGCCGATACAGACAAGGCCTTCCACGCCGAGAAGGTTCAGATTGTCAATAGCCTTCTTCTGGCACGCAAGCTCTTTGAACTCAAGGCACCGTGCCGTCATCAGGAACGTGCCGCCCCGGTGGATTTTGTCCGAAACGCTCCGGCCCGTCAGCATTGTGAAGTCATCCGTCTGCTGGCTGCTCTTCATCAGCACACCATTATATCCACGCTTGAATCCGACTACGGACATCTCATGGCGGAGAGCTGCACGCACGACTGCGCGCACGGTTGCGTTCATGCCAGGTGCGTCTCCGCCGGAAGTAAGTACACCAATTCGCTTCATATCCAGTTTCTCCTTATATCTGAGTTGAGGGCCTGAACCCCTGTGCTGCCTGCTGCTTCACCTTCCGCGCAGACATTGCGCAACCCTCTTTTTTTCTGTGCTCATTATACGCGTACAATCTGTGC
>JAFPUX010000525.1 GCA_017413145.1 Kiritimatiellia bacterium
CCCCCCCCCCCCGGCCGCTCTTCCGCCGCCTCCCGCCGCCCTCCCGCCGCCGCCTCATTTGATTCTGCAACTTTCCGTAGCGGCCGTCCGGCCCTCGGGGGTTGCCTTTTGCGGGGCCCTGTTCTAGACTCTGTCGCCGTCCGTCTTCCATGGTCCTCGCCCGCACCAACGACGCCTGCCTCGAGGCGTTCAGCCCCTCCAAGCGCCTGCGCTTCCTCTACGCCGACGTGTCCGAGACGGCGCGGCGCCTCGCGGCCGCGCACAAGCTCTCCGCCCCCGCCGCGCGCCTGTTCGGCAAGGCGCTCGCGGGGCTCGGACTGCTCGGCGTGGACGTCGGGGAGGACGACGAGGTGCTCTGCTTCGACGCCGACCTGCAGGGGCCGCTCGGCGGCTTCCACCTCGAGCGCGACGGCAACGGCCACCTGCGCGGCCACGTCTTCGAAACGCGCCCCGAGACGCTCCTGCCGTCCGGGGAGGAACCGACCGACGCGGCGTTGTGCGGCCGCGCGGCGCGCGTCAAGATCACCCGCGTCCAGCAGGGCGGCGGCGCGATCCGCTCGCAGATGTCCTTCGCCGTCGAACCCGCGACGCCGGACGTCGTCCTGACCGCGTTCTTCAACAACGCCATCCCCACGCGCGTCGTCCTCTCCGCCACGGAGTGGGACGGCGAGCCGGACCGCGTCCGCGCGCTCGCGCTGCAGCGCCTGCCCGGCGCGGAGGACAAGGACTTCGACCGCGTCGCCGCTCTGTTCGCGGACGGCACGGTCGCCGACCAGCTGGCGTTCGACGCGACGCTCGCCACGATGCGCGACGTGCTCGACCTCTGGGACCTCAAGACCGGCCCCACGCGCGCGCTCGCCTTCGGCTGCTCCTGTTCGGCGAAGCGCGTGTTCGCGTCGTTCGCCAAGCGCCCCGCCGCCGAACTGCGCGCGCTCGCCGCGTCCGGGCGCACCGTCCCCTTCCGCTGCCATCTCTGCGGCCGCGAATACCCGGTCGGCCCCTCGGCCCTCGCGTCGATCCTGCGCCATCTGACCCCAACCAAGAAAGAAGACAAGAAATGAAGATCCTTTTCCAGGGAGACTCCGTCACCGACTGCGGCCGCGGCAACAGCGGCGGCTGCGGCTACGAGCAGGGCGCCATGGGCCCCGGCTATCCGGGCCTCGTCAAGTCGCGCCTCTCGTGCGACCGCCCCGACGCCGGCTTCGAGTTCGTCAACCTCGGCATCAGCGGCAACCGCGTCGTCGACCTCTACGCCCGCTGGCGCTCCGACTGCATCAACCTCGCGCCGGACCTCGTCTCGATCCTGATCGGCGTGAACGACTCGTGGCACGAGCAGTACGGCAACGGCGTCGAAGTCCCCCGCGCCGCGCGCATCTACAACGAGCTGCTCGACTGGACCGTCGGAAAACTGCCCGCCGTGAAGTTCGTCCTGCTCGAACCCTTCACCGCCGGCGAGTCGGACCACGGGAAGAACTTCGGCGCCGAAGTGCGCGAGCGCGGCGCCGTCGTGAAGGCCGCCGCGGAACGCCTCGGCCCGGACCTCGCCGTCTTCGTCCCGCTGCAGTCGATCCTCGACGAAGCGTGCGCCCGCGCGCCGTGGCGGCACTGGACGGCCGACGGCGTGCACCCCACGCCCGCCGGCCACCAGCTGATCGCGGACGCCTGGCTCCGCGCGGCCGCGCCCTTCCTGGGCTGACAGCTCCGGTTTTCCCGGAGCCTTTCCGGCGCCGGCGTGGCGGGGTGCCGACCCCGCCACGCGCGCGTTTTGCGGCGCGGGCGGTCGGATCCGTTTTCCGGGGCCGCAAGCCGCGCGCGGCGCGGCCAGGCCCCGGCGGAACCCGGAACGCGAAGCGGAAAAGTTCCGCCGGACTACTGCACGAGGATGGTTTCCGCTCCGCCGGGAAGGACTTCCACGGCGCGGACGAGCTTGTTGTCTTCGAAGAAGATTTTCAACGTGCGTCCGCCGGCGCGCGGAACGGTCATTTCCGACTTGGCGCCGTCCGTCTTGAACTGGAGATTCGCCGCAAGTTTCATCCGGAGGACCTCTTCGACGGTCATTCCCTTCCGCAGCGTGGCGGAGGACGGAAACGCCACGGGATTGACGCCGTCGCCGATGTTGACCTCGCCGAGGTCGATCATCTGCCGGGCCTTGTCGAGGCGGATGGACAAGGTCTGGAAGCGTTGGTTCGGACGGCCCCAGTCGGTGAAGATCGTGGCGGTCGCGGTCGCGGGGCCGAAGACTTCCTGCTGGTGCGAGGCGAAGTAGTGCGCGCGGATCTTGTAGTTCCCCGCCGGCGCCTTGCGGAGCATGTATTCCTCCGGGCCGTAGCCGTCGGTGATGTCCTTGCTGACGTCGCCGCCGGACCGCGTGCGGCGGTGGCCGTAGAAAGCCTCTTCGCCCGAGGGCTCGGTGACGTGCAGGTCGACGTCGGTCTCGTCCGCGTCCCACGACATCACGACGCGCATGTCGCAGTCGGGGCAGCTCCGGAGCCCCTCGGGAAGGGGATCCGGGAGTGACGAGTGAAGGGTGACGAGTGACGAGTTTTCGCTGTTGGTGCACCAGGCGTAGAGCGCGTTGTATTCTTCGACGGCGAAGATCGAGATGGAGTCGGGGTGGCGCGCCCACGGGGTGAGCGCGACCTTGCGGTAGAGGTCGAGGGCTTCGGCAAGCTTCTCCCGGCCGGCACCACTCTCCAACTCCGCGAACTCCGCGGCCTCCGCGTGAGATTCTCCCTCCGCGGCCTCCGCGAACTCCGCGTGAGCTTTTCCCTCCGCCACCTCCGCGCGCCCGGCTTCGTCCAGAACCAGAGCCAAATCCCGCCAACTCTGCGCGTCCTCGGGGCGGATCTTGCACACGCGGCGGAGCGTCGAAATGCTCTGCGCGTAGGCCTGGGCCTGCTTGAGGCGCCAGGCCATCACGCGCAGGAGCGCCGGATCCTCGATGCGGAGCTCGGCGAGGTTCGAGAGAACGCGCACGCCGAAGTCGGAGTCGTTCTTGCCGAAAAACCAGTCCGCGCAGTCGAGGAAGAAGGCGGGCGAAGTCGCCCACTCGGCGCGTTGGGCGAGATAGGCCGCGTGCGGTTCCTCCGCCGCGTCGAGCGCCTTGAGGTAGGCCGTGTCGGGAGTCCAGGCCTTCACCGAAATGGAGCCGGCACGCGGGGCTGAAGCCCCGCGCACGGAACCGGCTTCGCGGGCCGCGGCGGGGGCGGCTTCCTGCCACGGATCGCCCGTGCTTCCGGAACCGCCGGCGATGGCAAGCCCGCGGGGCGCGGGGGCGGCGAGGGCCACGGCGCCGTCGTCCTCTTCGTCCTCCCAGGTTTCGTCCGCTTCGTCGTCGTAGTCTTCCTCCGGCGCGGGCAGGCCGTCGGCGTCGGCCGCGGGCGCAGCAAGACGGCGCTCGACGCCGGTGTCGCGCCCGCGGGCCTTCTCTTCCACCGGGGGCTTGATCTTCGAGAAGTCGGTGTTCCACCAGTCCATCCGGTTCTTCCACTGGCCCTTGAGCATCTCGAGGTGGCGGGCGGCCTTGGCCTCGGGGTCTTCGCCGGGACGGTTCTTCTTGGCGAGAAGCCACTGCTCGCGCATCTGCGGAAGCGATTCGGGCGGCTCGATGTCGTGGCGCAGCCACTGGTCGAGCGATTCGAGGACGAGGAGCGAGGTCGCCGGGCTCGCGACGCCGAAGCGGCGGCCGAGCGCAAGGAGCTCCTCCGCGTTGTCGTCCGCGCGCGGCGAGAGCTGCTGCACGCGCATCGCGGCCCACGCGGTGGCGAGGGTGCTGCCGGGCTTGGCGTCGGAGGCTCGGAGCGGGATGGGTTTGGACGAATCGTCGAATCCGATTGCATTCCACCGGAAGGCGATTTCCGCGGTCGGTTCGACGAGGCGGCCGAGGACGACGAACCGGGACGAACTCCGCTGCCCGATGCCTTGGACGTCCGCGACGCCCGATCCGTCCAGACCCTGGAGAGACGCGCCGGAGGCGGAATAGACGTGGACGGATCCGTCCTTCTCCGTCACTTCCGTCTTTTCGAAGACCAAGAGGCTCAACGAGCCATCGTCATCGCTGCCCCAGCCAAGGTCCGGAAGCGCGTTCGGCGCATAAACCCGTCCGCCGCAGGCCTGGCGAAGCGATTCCTTGTCGTTCTCCGAACCCGTCACGACCGCGAGAAGTTCCTTCTTCTTTCCGCCGAACGCGAGCGGTTTGCCGGATAGCGTGTCCATGCCGTCCGTGAACAGGAAGACGGGTCCGTCCCAGTCGTCCACGGTCCGGGCCGCGGCGTCGAGGTCGCTGCCGCCGTCGTAGGCGACGGACGCCAGCGCGTCCGCGAGTTCGGCCGACGTGCGGAAGACGCGGACCGGCTCCGGGACGTTCCGGAAGACGACGAGCCGCCATTCGTTGTCGAACCCGGGGCTCCCCGCCTTGCGCAGCCATTCGATTTCGGCCGCGTGGTCGCCCGCGCGGCTGCCGGACGCATCCCAGAGGACGGTCGCCTTCGGCGTGCCGGGCTGGAAGCAAACGCTGGAGGCGCGAGGAATGGCCGGCTTGATGGACGCGCAGAACCAGATGTCGCCGTCGGGCGTACGCTCGGTGGAGACGATGGTGTCGGGGAGCTTCGGGAGGGCGATGAGGAGATCGTCGCGCGGAGCGACGTTCTCCTCGGTGCCGGTGACGCGCCAGAAGCGCTCGGCGCGCTCGAAGCGGCGGTCGCCGAAGCCGCCGAGCTCGGGGGCCTCGGGAGCGGAGGCGTCGGCAACCTCGACCGTGACCGTGCGGCGCGAGAGGGCGCAGCCGGGCATGGGGAGGGCGAGCGCGGCGGAATCGCCGTCCGGACCGAGCGCGAGCGGGGCGGTCCAGTCGACGCGGATGCGGCGCGTGCCGTTGGCGGGGACGGGGTAGACGCGGGTGCGCCAGACGTTGCCCTTCACGGCCTCGACGAAACCGGGGTCGACGCCGCGGCGCTGTTCGGTCTCGAATGCGACGCGTGCCTTTTCCTTGGGGACGACGACGCCGTCGACCATCGCGCCGTTGATCTCGAGCGCGTAGCCGCAGACCGCGGCGCCGTCCGGGAGCGGGAACGCGAGCGGCGCGGAGATCGGGCGCGCGTTGGGGTTGCGGATCGTGATCGTCGTGGAGACGCGGGCGTGGAGGCTGTCGACCTTCGCGTCGACGTCGAGCGCGTCGACGGTGCACGGCTTGTCCGTGTTCTCGAGGGGAACCTCGATCCAGGGGCGCGGCGGCGGGGGCGGCGGCGGTTCCGGCGCGGGGACGACGTCCTGCGCGACGGTTGCAAGCGGAAGGATGAATGCGAGGAGGCAGTTTTTCATCGATGTTCGAGTGGTTGGTTTTGGAAGTGTTGTTTGCGTTTCAAGAAAGAAAGGAACCGGATGGTCGTTATTTCCGCGCGGGGTAGATCGTCATGCCGCGACGGGGCGCCGTCGCGTCCGCACGAGTCCGAGCGCCGCCCATAGCGCGTCGTCGAGCGCTTTCGCCGTTCGATGCGTCGCGAGCAGCTCCCGCGCTCGGTTTCGCGCCGCCGCGAGCGTCGCCGCCGGCGTCGGTACGAATCGCGTGTCGAATTTCCGCGTGTCAACATCTGAAATCCGAGATTTGAAATCTGATATCTGAAATCTGAAATCCGCAATCTCGCCGGCACAGGTCTCGCCCGCCGCCAGCGCGTCTTCGGCCGAATCCGGATCGCCAAGCCCGCACGTGCGCCGGAACTTGTCCGCCATCGCCTTGTACCGCATGAGCGTCTTGTAGTGCTTCACGAGCCCCGGGCACGTCGCGTCGAGCCAGCGCCGCACGCCGCCGCGCCGCCCGACAATCTCCCCGCCGTCGCCGCGGATGTAGGAATGGTCCTCGACCGCATCGACGTCGCCGAGTAGCGAACCGAGCAGGATCTTGCCTTCGAGCGACGTCCGCGACAGCTCCCAGCAGCGCAGCAGCAGCTCGCGCGACGGCGGCTCTCGGCGCGACGCGCGGTGGACGACGCGCATCGCCTTCTGCGCGCGCTCCGCGGCCGCGACCCCGCGGCGCCGCGCGGCAAGCGCGCGTTGGACCACCGGCCCGAGCAGCCCGCACAGAAACCCAAAGCCGAGCAAGCCGGCCATGAAGAGCGGCGCGGCGTACCAGAGGACCGCGAACGGCGCCACCGTCATCGCGAGATTTCGGTTGGCCTTCCTCGCGTTCGGGCCATACGAAAACCGCTCAACCGAGTAGCGTGGACTCGCGAACGCCGGCGCGTAGCGATAGCGCCGCGCCTGTTGGCCGTGGCCGGAGAATCGTCGACCAGGACTCCGATGGTTTCGCTGGCTCGTTCCGTAGGGCATGGCGGCCATTCTACCCGAAAACGGGTCGAAAATCAATCATAATATATCTATTGAAAATACAATCAATAATGCGATGAGAATTCGGTGAAGCGGAGCCGAGACGACAGGGATTGCTTGCCGCTTGGGCGCAAGCGAGCATGCTCAAGCGCAAGGGGTTGCGTCAGGGCGCGGGCTTGCGGAAGACGAACAGGAGCGGCTCGTAGACCGGCGCGGGGCCGTGGGCGGAGGCTTCGCCGACGATGTGCGCGCGGAGCTTCGTCGCGAAGGTCCAGCCGTCCGCCGTCTGCTCGGAAAGCCATTTGCCGATCTGCTCGCACGCGACCTTCTCGGCCGCCTTGTGCGCGGACTGGACGAGGAAGTCGCCGCCGCCTTCCGGCATCGCCTTCCAGTCGGGAATCGAAATCGCCGGAACGGGGACGACCTTCCAGTCCCAGTGCTCGGGCGCGGCGGGCGCCGGAGCGGGGGCGGGCGCAGGGACCGGCGCAGGCGCTGGAGCGGGTGTCGGTGCCGGCGCCGGCGCAGGTGCGGGAGCCGGAGCGTGCGCAGGCGCGACGTGGATCGGCGCGAACCGGACGGGCGAGGTCTTGCC
>JAFPUX010000526.1 GCA_017413145.1 Kiritimatiellia bacterium
GCGGGCGTGAGCGAAGGGTCGCGCGCGGCGGCGCGGCGCAGCGCGTCCTCGACGAGCGCCGGCGTCCAGCGCGGATCGCTCGCGAACCGCCCGCGGGCCCGCTCCAGGCGCTCGCCCGGCGCGAACGCCTCCAGCGCCGCCGCGTGCCAGGATTTCTCCTGCGCGTCCGTGAAGAGGAGCGAGCCGTCGGGGCGGTGCAGCGCCTGCCAGTTCCAGATGAAGTAGGCGTGGAGCGCGGTGCGCGGGTGCGCGGGGACGCCGGAGATGATCGCGTCGCAGTCCTCGGGGTTGCGTTGCGCGAGCATCATCCCCTGCTGTCCGCCGGTGGAGTAGCCGAGGAAGTAGACGAACCGCGGCGCGCGGCCGTAGGCGGCGGCCGCGAGCGCGCGGCCCGCGACCATCGCGAGATGCGTCGCGCGGTGGCCGAAGTCCTTCCACACCTCCGGGTTGCCGGCGCCGGCGCGCGCGGCGTCGCGCTTCGTCCCGAGGTCGGTCGTCGTCACGACGTGGCCGCGGCGCAGATGCCCGCCGAACTCCTTCGAGGGCAGCCACCCGCCGCCGCCGCCGTTGCCGACGCCGACGATCCGCCCGTCCCAGCGCTCGGGCGGCGGCAGCGCCACTTCGACGCGGATCTCCGACCCGGGCGCGGGCGAGAGCGTCAGGTCCGCGAAGAGCGTTCCCGCCGGAGCCTCGACCGGATTGCCGTCGGGATTCACGTAACCCGCGTCGCCCGCGGTCCGGACGTCCATCGACACGCCGCAGCCGGCGAACGCCGGGTCGCGGAGAAGGACGGACGGTTGCAGCGGATCGGAACGGGGTGGCATGTCGCGGTCCAGTCTAGCAGAACCCCCGCCCCCGTGCAACCGGCGGTCTTGCGGGGTCGGACGGCGCTGTGGTAGAATCCCGCGCACCAACCCATCCGGAAAAAAGGATCCAACCATGGCCGGCATTTTCAAGGCATACGACATCCGCGGCGTCTACGGCGCCGAACTGACCGAAGACGTCGTCCGCGACATCGCCCGCGCGTTCGTCACGTTCCTCGGCTGCAGGAAGATCGCGGTCGGGCGCGACTGCCGCGTCTCGTCCGTCTCGCTCTTCGACGCGTTCGCCGCCGGCGCGACCGAGCTCGGCGCGGACGTGGTCGACCTCGGCCTCTGCTCGACGCCGATCTCCTACTTCGCCAACGCGAAGCTCGGCTGCGACGCGAGCGTAATGATCACCGCGTCCCACAACCCGAAGGAGTACAACGGACTCAAGCTCTGCCGCGCGAACGCCGTCCCGATCTCCGGCGCGACCGGCATCGCGGACATCGAGCGCATCGTCGCCGAGAAGTCCTTCGCCCCCGCCGCGGCGAAGCCGGGCGCCGTGACCAAGGCCGACGTCGGCGCCGACTACGCCGCCTACATCGGTTCGTTCGCGAAGCTCGCGCGGCCGGTCCGCATCGCGTGCGACTTCGCGAACGGCATGGGCACGTGGGAGGCAAAGGCGTTCGCGGGCGGCCCGATCTCGTTCACGCCGCTCTTCCCGGAGCCGGACGGCGACTTCCCGAACCACGAGGCGAACCCGCTCAAGACCGAGACGCTCGCCGACCTGCAGGCCGAGGTCCGCAAGGGCGGCTACGACTTCGGCGTGGCGTTCGACGGCGACGCGGACCGCGCGGGCTTCGTCGACGAGAAGGGCGACATCATCCCGATGGACATGATCACGGCGCTCGTCGCCGAGGACATGCTCCGCGCGAATCCCGGCGCCGCGATCTTCTACGACCTGCGCAGCTCGTGGGCCGTCAAGGAGACGATCGAGGCGCACGGCGGCAAGCCGATGATGAGCCGCGTCGGCCACGCGTTCATCAAGCAGCAGATGCGCGAGGCGGACGCCGTCTTCGCGGGCGAGCTCTCCGGCCACTACTACTTCAAGGCGAACTCCACCGCGGAGAGCTCCGCCCTCGCCGCGATCTGCGTCGCGAACATCGTCTCGCGCGCCGGCAAGCCGCTCTCGGCGCTCGTCGCGCCGATCCGCCGCTACTTCGCCTCGGGCGAAATCAACACCAAGCTCGCGAGCAAGGCGGACGCCGAGCGCGTCCTCGCCACGCTCAAGGAGCGCTACGCCTCGCGGGGCCGCGCGTTCGAGCTCGACGGCCTCTCCGTCGAGTTCGACACGTGGTGGTTCAACGTCCGCTGCTCGAACACCGAGCCGCTCATCCGCCTCAACCTCGAAGCGAAGACCGCGGACGAAATGGCCGCGAAGCGCGACGAGATCCTCGCCGTGATCCGCGGCTAGCCGGCTCCCGCGGCCGCGCCTGCATCCCATGTCCCCCCTGTCGCTCTCCCAGACCCTCTCGGCCGGCCAGACCCAGCGGCAGGTCCAGACGCTGCAGACGCGGCAGCTCCAGAACCTGGCGCTGCTCCAGTCCACGCGCGCCGAGCTCTCGCAGCTCCTCCGCCAGGCGGCGGACCTCAACCCGGCGCTCGTCGTCGAGGATCCCTCCACGGTGTCGCTCGACGCCGCGCGCGAGGACTGGGACCGCGAGGGTGGCGCCGGACCGGACGCGGACGCGGACGGCGGCGAAGCCGACGCGGACTTCGGAGTGCTCGCCGAGCTCGGTTCCGACGCGGACGAACTCTACAGCGACGGCAACAACAACGAGTACGATCCGGACGCCGAGGAACGGCGCCAGTTCTTCTTCGATTCGATTCCCGCGACCGAATCGCTCCAGGAGCACCTCCTGGCGCAACTCGCCGAGCGCGACCTGCCGCCGGACGACCGCACGCTCGCGGAGCAGATCGTCGGGTCCGTGAACGAGGCGGGCTATCTCGACGTCCCCCTCGCCGAAATCGCGCAGGCGACCTTCCGCTCCCTCGCGGACGCCGAACGCCTGCTCGCGCTCGTGCAGGGCTTCTCGCCCGCCGGCGTCGCCGCTCGGGACGCCCGCGAATGCCTCCTGCTGCAGCTGCGCGCCGAACCGGACCGCGCCGGCCCCGCCGCGCTGCGGATCGTCTCCGATCCCGACGCGTTCGCGATGCTGGGCAGGCGCGACTTCCCGCGCGTCGCCGCACGGCTCGGCGTCCCCGTCCGCGAGGTCGAGGCCGCCGTCGCGGAGCTCGCCGCGCTCGACCCCGCGCCGGGCCGCGCCTTTTCGTCCGCCCGGACGCCCTGGGTCCGCCCCGAAATCGTCGTGCGCGAGACGGAGGACGGCGTCTTCGAGGCGTCGCTCGACGAAGCCGCCACGCCGTCCGCGCGTCTCTCCGACGCCTTCCTGCGCCGCTACGAACGGCTGAAGGCCGCGCTGGCGGCGCGCGCGAAGGACCGCTCGAAAACCGCGAAGGAGCGGCGCGCGGCGCGCGACTGGATGGCCGAGCGCCTGCGCGCCGGGCAGGACCTGCTCGACGGCCTTTCGCAGCGCAAGGCGACGCTGCTCGCGGTCGCGCGCTCCGCCGTCGCGCACCAGCAGGACTTCTTCCGCGAGGGAAAGACGGCGCTCAAGCCGCTCACGATGGCGCAGGTCGCCGCGGAGATCGGGGAGAACGGCATCGACGAATCGACCGTCTCGCGCGCCGTGTCCGGCAAGTTCATGCGGACGCCGCGCGGCGTCGCCGAACTCCGCTCGCTCTTCGTCGCCGGCATCCAGACGGCCGACGGCGGGACTCTCGCGCCGGACCGCGTCCGGGACCGCCTCCGCACGCTCGTCGCCGCGGAAAACCCGGCGGAGCCGCTCTCCGACAACGCGCTCGCGAAGCGTCTCGCGGACGAAGGCATGCCGATCGCGCGCCGCACGGTCGTGAAGTACCGCGGCCTGCTCGGCATCCCCGCCGCCGCCGCGCGGAAGCGCTAGGCGCCCCCCTCCCGTTGCCGCGGCCGCGCGAATTTGCTGGATTCGGCACGGGGACGGGGGTATACTTCCGGACCATGAACACGTCCTCCAAGGCCGCGCCCGTGCGGCTCGCGAAAACCGATTTTCCCGTTTGGCACTTTCCCCTCCCGCGCCCCCACACGGGACCGCTGCTCGGCAATTCGTCGACCGGCCTGATGGTCTGGGGCGAAGGCTCGACGCTCAAGCTCACGTTCGGCTCGTCCACGCTCTGGGACCACGACGGCGGCTCGGAATGGCGCGAGGGGCAGTCCTACGGCGCCATCCGCCGCGCGCTCGAAGCGAAGGACGAGGCCGCGCTCAAGGCGATCTTCCCGCCCACGGCGAAGACGCCGCAGCTGCTGCCCGTCGGCCGCGTGGACCTGACACTCCCCGAAGGCCTCGCGCTCGACACGGCGCGGCTCGACACCCGCGCCGCGTTCGTCGAGGTCCGCACGCGCGGCCGCGCGGGGCGGCTCTCGAACCCCGTGCTGAAGATCGTCCTCGACCGCGCCACGGGCGCCGTCGCGGTCGCGGCGCCGGCCTCGCTCGACTTCGCCGCGCGCGCCGTTCCCGCATGGGAGAACCCGCTCGCGCACGACCAGCTCGCCGCGCGCGGCTTCGTATCTAATTTCTTTAGCAGAGGGGCATAGTCGCTGTAAATCAGTTTGACAATCGGAAGTACTTCTGCCTCATCGTAAAC
>JAFPUX010000527.1 GCA_017413145.1 Kiritimatiellia bacterium
CGGCGCAAACGGCGGCCGCGAGGGCCGGGATCCAGAGGAGCACCGGCGCGGCGGTGTACTTGCACGCGATCGCGAAGCCGGCCGCCGCGCACGCCGCGGCGCAGCGGCCCGGCGACGCGCGCCGGAGCGCGCCGGCCGCGAGCCAGAGCGCCGCGCAGAGCGAGAAGACGAGGCCCATGTCCGTCTCGCAGTAGTGCGCGTGCTCCAGCGGGAACGGCCCGACGGCGAAAAGCAGCGCGGCGAGCGACGAGACGACCGGACCGGCGCCCGTCTCCCGCGCCGCGAGGAACAGGAACAGCGTCGCCAGCGCGAAGAGCAGGACGTTGAAGTCGCGCCCCGCCTGGATGTCGGCGGGTTCGAACTTCGCGCGCCGCGGGGCGGATTCGAACGACGCGGCGTCCGTCGCGACGACCGCGCCGTCCTGCTCCCGGAGACCCCGCCACCGGCGCGAGAGGTTCCACGACCCTTCCGAAACGGCCGTCCGCAGGTCCGCCAGCACGAACCACCCGCCGGGATAGACGCGGTCCGAGACGTAGCCCTTTTCGTACGTCTGCCCGATCCACTTCGCGACCGGAAGCTCGTCCGGGTGGAAATGCCGGCTCCAGTCGATCCCCCGCGAGGCGTGGACGAAGGCGAAGACCGCGGGCAGCAGGGCGCAGGCCAGGACGCCGAGCCGGGCGAATCGGGACCGGCGCGACCGGACGCTTTCTTCCGCGGTTCCTTCCATGGGCGCCGGCCCCTAGCTCAGGCCCGCCTTCTTGCGGAGAATCCACTCCGCGGCCAGGAGCGATACGAGGAGGACCAGCACGGCCCAGTGGTCCCACAGGAAGATCTCGGAGCGCTCGTGCAGGACCTTGCGCCCTTCGCCGAACCCTTCGAGCGCTTTCGCGAGCGACGACGGACGCACGGCGACGCCGCCCGTGTCGCGTGCCATGCGCCGCGGGATTTCCGCGCTCGCGGAGACGTTCACGAGCTCGGACGGGCGCCGCGCCGTCACGACCACGTAGCGCGTGTGCAGGCGCCGCGGGTAGTCGCCGCCGAGGATGCGCTCGGCTTCCGGTGCGTCGATCCACACGGTGTAGGCGCCCGGATCCGGGAAGGGGTCCAGCTCCGTTTCGTAGAAGCCGTTGCCGTCCTCGCGCAGGCGCAGCCGCGTGCGGCGGACCTCCTTGTCCGTCGCGTCGAGCACGACGATCTCCGGCTTGAGCGTGTCCAGCGCGTTGAAGTCCTGGTCCTGGAAGCGGGCCTGCACGCGGACGCGGTCCGTCGGCGTGTAGCGCAGCGCGTCCGTGCCGAGGCGGACGTAGTCGTTGCCGGCGCGCAGCTTGTCGCCCGCGCCCCAGCGCAGCACCTGTCCCCAGAACTGGTGGTGGTGCGTGTCGCCGACGCGGTAGCGCAGGCGCCACGTGCGGTCCGTGTTGAGCTGCAGCACCTTGCCGCGGCCCGCCGTGCGCGCGACGACGAGCGCGCTCTTGGCCTGGTCCTCGCGCATCTTGGCGAGCATCGCGACGGCGGCCTCGGGGTCGGCCTCCAGGTCGCGCGCGGCCTGGCGCGCGGCGACGCCCGCTTCGTCAGCGCCCTCCGGCTCGGCGTAGGCGAGCACCTCGGCGCCGGGCTTGACGCCGAGCACGGGGTGTCGCCAGCGCATGACGGGGAAGTCGTTCCAGATCAGCTCGTTCTCGAACGAGGACGACGACTGCGCCATGACCGGGTGGCCGCGCCCGGCGGGCGCGAGGCGCAGGTGGAAGGACGTGTCGGGCGTCTCCATGAACTCGTCCTCCGCCAAGTCGGACTCGACGGGCATCAGCTCGCGCAGCGCGGGATTCGACACTTTGTGCGGCATCGCGCGCGGGCCGTCGATGAGGACGAGCAGCGCGCCGCGCTCCTCGACGCAGTACTTGATCTCGTTGACGACGCGCGGCGTGAGGACGTCGTCGCCGAGGTCGCCCAGGATGATCACGTGGAACTTGCGCCACTCGTTGCGGTCGACCGGGAAGGAACCGCTCTTGCTGTCGCCGAACTTGCGCCCCGCGCTCGCGGGCGGCAGCTCGTCCTCGAAGCCGGTCACGCGGTCCGGGTGCACGAGGTACTCCTGCAGGTGGACCGACTTGTCGCGGCCGTAGAACAGGTTGCGCAGGTACCGGAACTCCCACCGCGGGAAGTCGTCCACGAGCAGCACGTTCGTGCGGTCGTCGGACACCGCCACGTCGAGCGTCCACTCGTTGTTTTCCGGGAACTCCTCCCCTTCCACGGGGTCGAGCTTGAGCGTGTAGTGGTACACGCCCTTGCTCTCGGGGACGTGGACGAAGCGGAACTCCTTGACGAAGTCGTCGCCGTTGACGACCTCCTCCATTTCGTGCTTGGCGTCGACGGTCTCGCCGTTCACGAGCAGCCGCAGGTGCGCGGTCTTTCCGTGGGAACCGAGCGCCTGGATCGTGCCGCTCACGCGCACCTTCTCGCCCTCGAAGACGGACTCCGGCGCGCGCGCCTCGGCGATGGCCAGGTCCACCGGCGGGCGCGAACCGCCGACGACGACCGAATTCACGGGGATTTTCGCGGCGCCGAGGCGGCGCGAAACGGCGTCCACGCCCGCGTCGCCGTTGTGGCGGCCGTCCGTCACGACGACGAAACCCGCGATTTCCTCGAACGGGATTTCCGCGATGATCTTCTCGAACGTCTTCGTCAGGTCCGTCGACGACCGGAACGCCTCCTCGCGCGCGGCGGCGGCTTCGGTGGCGGTGGGC